>VFZQ01000124.1 GCA_016871135.1 Acidobacteriota bacterium
CATCATGCGCGCCGAGACGGAGATGAAGCGTATCGAAGCGGACGGCATTTCCGGGCCGTATCTGAAACCAGCCTGGGACGACCTCCGCGCGGCGCTGAAGCGGCGTTAGCGCGGCTTCAGCGGGATAAGCTCAGGCGGGCGTTGTTTCGGCAGCGGACGGCTGCGGAGTACGCGGATACCCCACGTGGCAAACGCCGCGCAGAACACCGCGAACGCGATGATGAAGTAGACAACATAACGGCCCGGTATGCGGCGCGATTCCTGCATCTACTTCATGGTAACCGTCTCGATCGCGATGCCGCGCGCGGCGAGTTCCTCGAGCAGTACCGCCACCGCTTGGGACGGCGCTTCGTCCATGGCCATGATGCGCGCCCATTCCAACTCCTCGCGATACTCGCGCGTGCTGATCCGCCATGCGCGCAGCGCATCCGGCGTCTCGCGGCCGATCTGAATCAGCGACCAGAACCGCGCCAACGCGCGTGCCTCATCGTGCGACGGCTCCGGGCCGCGCACGATGAAATGATTCCCGCCGGCAACGAGAATCCCGACTGAACTCAATCCGTCACCCCCATCGTCACCACATTGCTCACCGCCCCAGCCGCGCGCAACCGCACTTCCACCGCATTGCCCACACGCGTCTCCGCCGGCACACGCGCGTTGACTTGATACACGCCAAATAGCCCCGGTGCGAGTCCACTGTAAAGGACTTCCGCGTTCCGGCCGTCGACTTCGGCGGTCACGGAAACACGCGTGCGTTCGAGGCCATCCGCGCCGCGATCGGTCGCGCCCAGGCCGGTGCAGTAAATTTCGACAACGCCATTCAAACGCGCCGGTGTGCTGAAGGCGTCGCGCGTCAACCGCGCGAGCAGGCCGGTGCCCGCGACCAAGATCGCTCCTTGGCCCTTGCCATCCTGACTCAACGAAAAAATTCCCGGACTCGCCGCCGCGACACTCGCCACTCGAAACGCCGCCGACTCCACGCCCGCGCTGATAAGCCGCAATTCGCCTGCCGCCGGAAGCCGGAACGATACTTGCCCGGGCGCAACCGCGAGTAACGGCAACGCCGCGCCGTTCAACGTGACGCGCGTGCCAAGCAGTTGTGTCGCCGCCCCCGTCGATACCTGCGCTGCCGGAGCGAACGAGCGGCCGAACCAGGTCACCAGCACACCCTCGCCAAGTTCGCTCGAATAACTCGCCGCATTCACCGGACCGCTATCGAACGACGGCGGGGAGGCCGGTGCGACGATGTACGCCTCGTTCACGTTGGAATAGGTCGCACCCGCGATCGGCCCGCCACTCGGCGTGAAGATCGCGCGCCCAACAGCGGCCGCGTACAGGCCGTGCCGGGGCGTCGGCATATCGGGCAACGCGCGCCAACTATCGGCCACCGGATCATACTCTTCGTTCTGCCGAAACGTGTTCTGCGGCGTGCCGCTGGCGCCTTCGCCGCCCATAACGTAGATCTTCCCGTCCACGACCGCGCTTGCCACGCCGCCTCGCGCCGTCGGCGCGGAGCGCCGCGCGCGCCATGTATTCGCAGCGGGATCGAACTCTTCCACCGTCGCCACGTCGCGGCTATTGCGGCCCGCGAGTGCGTAGAACTTTCCGCCGGTGAACTGCGCCGTCAGATGATCGCGGCCGGTCGGCATATTCGGCAGCCGCGTCCATTCGTTAGTCTGTGAGTCGAAGACCTCGAAGGCGTTGGCGACCGTCCCCCCGGCGACATAAATCCGCCGCCCGTCGGAGGCGACCCCGCTCGCCCCGCGCGGCGTCGGCATCCGCGCGACACTGCTCCAACGATCGCGCCGCGGGTCGTATTCATACGTGTTGCCATCGACAAACGCACTCCCGATCCGTATCGCGCCGAGCAGATACAGCTTCCCATTCGCCGCGGCGACGTTGCAGTGATCGCCCGCGACCGGCGCTCTTGCGCCCGCTGTCCAGGCATCGCGGAGTGGGTCATAAACGAACAAGCCGTTCGTCGGCCCTTCGGCGGTCAGCCCGCACGCGGCGTAGATCTTCCCTTCGATCTCCGCCGCCGAAACCTCTGTCGCCGAAATCGGGTAATTGGCCCGGCGCTCCCAGACGCCTTGGGCGTGGACGGAGAAAATCGTAAATCCGATGAAAAATACTCCGGACGGATACGCTCTACCAGAAGAAGGAGATCGGTACGTCATGAGACTCACACTAGCAGTTCTCGCCCTCGTTTCAACGCCGGCGCTATTCGCCGCCTACGACTACCAAACTATCTCGGGCGCCTCCGAAGGCGTGATCGTATCCCGTGAAATCAACTATGTCGAACACACCTACATCGCCTATCGCGACGCCTCCGGATCGCTCGCCGTCGCGCGTTTCATGAACGGCTTCTTCGTGCCATCCGTGGTATGGACCAACATGCCGCCGTCGAACACGTCTATTAATGTCAGCAAAACCGGCACGGTGCTGGTCTCGTTCTGGAGCGGATTTAAGTATCGTTATGCGATGAGCGTCGCTCCCGGAGTTGGGAACTGCGGACCCGCCAACGACTGGCGGTGCGGCGATGTGCTCCTCCCGCCGGAAATGACCGCCACAGCGCAAGGTACTATTCACGGTGACGTCGACTCTACCTCGCGCGCCCATTTCGTTTATGCCTTCCGCCAGCTAGGACGGACCCCCACCTTGAACGGCGTGTACTATCGATCTCGCACTTTCAGCGGCCTCTGGTCCGATAGCAACAGCATCTACGGCCCCGGGCCCACGAGCTTCAGCAACCAGCTGCCAACCGCGGTGTACGTCAGCTCTACGGTCCCCACGGTCACGTTGCACTTTTCCAGCTACGGGGGCGGGAAAACCTACGCCGGCCGGTCCGACAATCTCCCCTTCACTCCCTTTTGGATCGTTGATGATGTTCAGACCACCAATACCGCCTTCGGCAGCGCCGAACATGCCCCCTATCGGAGCATTCAGGAATTGTACTGCGAGGTGACCCAGTCAGCGCCCGCGATCGTTCGCGTCACACAGAGAAGCCCATACACCTACTATTGGTTTGGGACCGGAACCGTTTATAGTGACTCGCAGGCGGTTCCACCCACCGCGCGTTGCTCGATCAGCCAACACTCTTACGGCGCGGCGATCGGCTTCACCACGACGCAAGGCGTCGTCCGCGTTCTGGACACGCAAGGGCCTAGTTTTCTCTCTGGGTGGTACCCAAAATTTGAGGACGCCTCCAGCACGTTTTCGAAGGTCTCCGTCGGCTACAACTTTCACTCCGGGGATATAAGAATCCTCTACCACGGCCCCGGCTTCATCAAACTCGCCATCGAGCAGTAGAGCGGGATCGCTCAGCCGCCCGCTGCGCCGACGGATATTCAAAAGCCGTCGCCATGCGGTCGATCTCGCGTTTCGCAACACCGAACTCCACCGCCTTGGCCACTTCGTAGGCGAGTTCAATCGACCCCGTGCTGTCATCCATCTGGCGAACAGCCGGCTACTTGACCTTACCTGTGCGCATATCTCCGCTGATGCGTCGGAACCAGCAGACCTATACTGAGTACCATGAGCGACGAAACTCGGACCCAAGTGGAAACCACAACCTTTGAGGACGAAAAAAGGCACCTGGAGTGTGAAAAACTCAGACTCGAAATCGCTCAATTGCAAAACTGGAAGCGCCGGGCTATCCTTCAGCCGGCGACGCTCATTGCCGCTTTCGCGGCGCTCGCCGGATGGGGAACAGGGCTTTTCACCGTGATGAAAGATACATCCACGCTAAATCGCGAGCGAGCCGCGTACGACATTCAAAAACTCAATGATGGAAAGACCGCGCTTAATGAAGAGATTCGAAAGCTGTCTGGCGAACGGGACGCATTGGCGAACAAGAACAGCGTACTTGGCGTTGAATCCAAGGCGCTCCTACAACGGCAGAATGACTTGCAGGCGAATGTTAGCCGCCTTGACGCCCGACTGAAGGAAATGCGAAACCGCAACGCTCGATGGCAATCGGATCTCGGAGATGTATCGAAAAGGCTCGATTCATTGCCGTCGCGGATCATGATTGCGTCTGACGACAGAAATCCACAAATCGCTCTAGGCATCATAAAAGAACTTCGAAACGAATTGAAGAGCATCGCTGAGTCTATGGCGCAGGCCGTGCCCAAGCAATAGTCACTGTGTCCGGTCTGATCTCGCCGATCTTGGAGAACACGCCAACCGGTCCACTCAAGACGCGGGAAGTCTGCGCCATTGCATAATGAAACCAGAGGCCCGCTCATGCCAGCCATCACCAAGCGCCCCGACCCCAACTATCCGCTGCGAGACTTCACGCAACCCGCCAGCGGCCAAACGGTCCAAGTCGTAAGCCTCCGTGACGAACACGGCAAGTGGATCGCGCAGTTGGTCGCGGACTCCAAATTCCGCGCCTACGGCCCCACTCGCAAAGCCGCCGAAACCTCGCTCCTCGACAAGCTCGCGCAAGTCGAAGAAGACGAAGCAGACATCGCCGTCATGAAACAGCGCCAGAACGAACCGCTCCTCAGCCTCGATCAGGTGATGAAGAAGCATGGCCGCCGATGAATGGTCGGTCGTTTTAAGAGCCTCAGCGGAGCGCGAACTCTCCGAATTGCCGCGCGCGGCACAAGAAGAAGTTTTCGAGATTCTCCATCTGCTCCGTGAAGACAGCCTTCCCGAAGGCGCGGTCGCGCTGGAACACTACAACAACGTCTACCGCCTGCGATTCGCGAGCGGCAACTTCAGACTCGTCTACCGAGTCGATCAACGACACCGATCAATAGAGGTCTTCCGCATCGGCCCGCGTAGCCGCGTCTATCGCGGCTTTCGAAGCCCGGGCTGATCGCCAATTAAGCTTGGTGGGCCCTCCCGGATTTGAACCGGGGACCGACGGATTATGAGTCCGCTGCTCTAACCGCTGAGCTAAGGGCCCGCCTCCCCATTCTCCCAAATACCCCACGCCAGCGCCAATCTCGGGTAGAGTATCTTCATCATGAGGTTCCTCGCATTCGCCCTTACCCTCGCCGCCCAGGACCCCCGCGGCTTCATCGGCGGCACCGTCACCGACACCTCCGGCGCCGTCATCCCCAACGCCGCCATCACCCTCACCGCCACCCGCACCAACGTCGTTTCACGCTTCACCACCAATGCCGAGGGCGTCTACGACGCCAACTATCTCCCCACCGGCGACTACACTCTGACCGCCGAATTCGGCGGCTTCAAGACCTTCACCCGCGGCGGTCTCACCGTCCGCATCGGTGACCGCCTTCGCATCGACGTCACGCTTGAACCCGGCGCCGCCGCCGAGAAAATTCAAGTCACCAGCGAATCGCCCGTGCTCGAAACCGCCACCGCCACCGTCGGCCAGGTCATCGATCAAAAGATCCTCGCCAACATGCCGATCCGCAGCGGTTCGATCGCCTGGCTCTACTCGCTCGCCCCCGGCACCGCGCTCGCCTCGCTCCCCTACGACGGCCCTTGGAACATCGATCAATCCAGCGCCGTGCGCGTCGGCGGCTCCGGCTTGGGCGGCGTCGACTACAACGTCGACGGCGTTTCCAACAACGCCTACGGCGGCCGCACCGCCTTCATCCCGCCCGCCGACATGGTCGAAGAGGTGCGCGTCGATACCTCGGCTTACGACGCTGCGGTCGGCCACACTTCGGGCGGCCAGATCAACGTCTCGATGAAATCCGGCGGCAACGATCTCCACGGAACACTCGGCTACTCGGTCGCCGCCGGCCCGATGATGACGCGCAACTTCTTCACCAACGGCTTCATTTACAACCCCGCCACCGGCCCCATCACGCCGCAAAAAATCAAGGACAACACGCCCTTCACGCGCTGGCAGCGTCAATCGGCCGCCGTCGGCGGGCCGGTCATGATTCCGAATATCTACAACGGCCGCAACCGCACATTCTGGATGTTCGGCTATCAGTCGCACAACCGCTTGCGCACAGTCGCGGGCCCAACAACGGTCCCCACCGAAGCCATGCGCCGCGGCGATTTCTCCGCGCTGCTGCCAGCCGGCGCAACCTATCAAATCTTCGATCCCTTCTCGATCACCGCCGAAGGCGCGCGATTCCGCCGCCAACCCGTGCCCGGCAATTTCGTCCCCGCCGCGCGTATCTCGCCCAGCGCGCAGGCCTTCTACAAATACTTCCCGCTGCCCAACGCCGCCGGCACCGCCGACTTCACCAACAACTACGTCCGCGCGCGCCCCGATAAGCAGGATCTCTATCAACCCATCGTGCGCTTCGATCACAACTGGAACGAGAAGTGGCGCAGCTTCGGCCGCTACTCGCAATCGATCTTCTACGGCAACTTCGATCAATGGGTGCCCGGCTCGCCGGTCCGCGGCCGCCTACGGGAGCGCCCCTATCGAGGCTACGCGCTCGACACCGTCGGCGTGCTGAGTTCGACGATGACTCTCGACGTCCGCTACGGCTACACCTGGTTCAGCGAAAAACAAGGATTCGTCAACAAGGGTTACAACCTCGCCGAGTTCGGCTTCCCCACATCGCTCACCAATTCGCTCGACCCGCGCGGCGTGACGTTCCCTGCGATCACCGTAACTGGCATGCTCCCGCTCGGCAACGACGGCGGCTTCGACCAGCGCTACTACACCCATTCGCTGCTCAGCGTGTTGAACTGGACGCGCGGCAAACACAGCTTGAAGTTCGGCTTCGACGGCCGTTTGACCTTCGACAACTCCACCACGTTCGGCAACGTATCGCCGGCCTTGACCTACGGCGATCTCTACACGCGCGGTCCGCTCGACAACTCGCCCGGCTCGCCCGGCGCCGGCCAGAACTTCGCCAGCATGCTCTACGGCATCCCCACCGCCGGCGGCATCGACATCAATGACTCGCGCGCGGAAGAGAGCCCCTTCCACTCGCTCTTCGTGCAAGACGATTGGCGCGTCCGAAAAACCCTGACCATCAACGCCGGCCTGCGTTGGGAATACGAAGGCCCCGTCGTCGAGCGCTTCAACCGCAACTCGGCCGACTTCGACTTCACCACGCCCAATCCCATCGAAGCCCAAGCCCGCGCCAACTATGCTCGCACCCCGATTCCCGAAATCGCCGCCGCCAATTTCCGCACGCTCGGCGGCCTGACGTTTTCCGGCCGCAACGGCGTCCCGCGCGAACTGCGCCCGGCATCGTACTCGGCCTTCATGCCCCGCATCGGCTTTGCCTGGAGCATGACCCCGAAGATCGTCATGCGCGGCGGCTACGGCTTTTTCTACGGCCTGCTCGGCGCCGATTTCTCCGACGTGTCCCAGCCCGGTTTCAACCGCCGCACCAACGTCGTTGCGTCCAACGACAACGGCCTCACTTACGTCGCGTCTTCAACGAATCCGTTCCCATCGGGCGTCGACAAACCCGAAGGCGCCTCACAAGGCCTCGCTACATTCGTCGGCCGATCCCCCGGATTTTTCGCCGCCGATGGACGCCGCCCGATCACGCAGCGCTGGAGCTACAACCTTCAATTCGAGCCAATGAAAAACTCCGTCCTCGAGTTCGGTTATCAGGGCAACAAGAGCGTTCGACTGCGCGTAAGCACCGATCTCAATCCGATTCCGGAGCGGTACATGAGCACCTCTCCCGTCCGCGACAACACCACGATCAATTTCCTCACCGGCGCCGTCCCGAACCCCTTCCGCAACATCGAAGCGTTCCGAGGCGTCGGCCTCTTCGCCAACGCCAACACCGCGCGCACGCAATTGCTGCGGCCCTTCCCTCACTTCGGCGCGCTGCCGACCGGACTCCCCGCCGGCGCCGCCTGGTATCACGCCTTCACCGCCCGCTTCGAGCGCCGCTTCGCGCACGGCTTCATGGTGCAAGCGAACTATACGTGGTCGAAGGCGATGGAGGCCGCCGCTTACTTGAACCCCACCGACAGATTGCCCTCGCATGTTATCTCCGACATCGACCGCACGCAGCGCCTCACCTTCGCCGGCATGTGGGACCTGCCCGTGTTCAAAAGCAACCGCTGGCTCGGCGGCTGGCAGTTGCAGGCGTTGTACCAAGGACAATCCGGCGCGCCGATCGGCTTCGGCAACGTGATCCTCACCGGCACGTACGATCAACTAAATCTCTCGAAGCCCAGCGTGCACCAATGGTTCAATACCGCGAACTTCGAACGCCGCGCCGCCTTCCAGCTCGATCAGAATCTCCGCACGTTCCCGTTGCGCCTATCGAACATCCGCGCCGACGGAATCAACGTGTGGGACATGTCGATCCTCAAGAATTTCCAAGTGCACGAAAAGCTCAAAGTGCAACTGCGCGGCGAAGCCGAAGGCGCGACCAACACACCCAACTTCAGCCCGCCGAACGTGGCGCCGGCAAGCACGATCTTCGGTCAGGTGAACAACACGCAAACCGGTCAGGAAGAGCGCCGCATCTTTGTCGGGTTGAAGTTGATCTTCTAAAAGTTACGTTGGCGCCGGTCACTTGTCCACTCTGGGACTCGCACTCAGCTGGCGGTGCGTCCAATCATCCCAAACCAGTCGCTGAATCTCTGGAAACCGCGGCTGGTAGCAATCGGCGTCAGAACTACGTGCATCAGGAGATAGTAGCCGAGCAGTACTGGCATCGGCCAACGCACGCGGCCCGAGCGCCACTCTAACAAGACGATGGCGGCGCATGTGACCTCCAGAAAAATCAGCGCGCCATAGAGGGTGGCATCGAAGTCGGGCGCAATCGTGGGAAACAGATTCACGAATACTCTCTCGAGGGCGGCCTCGAGTGGAATGTACGCACTGGCGGCAAGCGCCGTGACGTGCAGCCGGATGTCGCGCCGGCGTACCGCCGAAATCGAAAACCAGACATAGACGCAGAATAGAACAATCCCGGTGAGGTCAAGAAATACGAATTTCACACTCGCCAGACGGAACTTGGCGATGTTGCCGAAGGCCATCATCCAAACCACATAGACGCCGCTCACGGCCACGACCGCCGCCAGCGCGAGAGACGCATAGCCAACGAGCCGGTGTTGATTGCGCAGGCGGCCCCGGATCAGTGCGTACTGGACCAAAGGCAAAATCATCCAAGCTGTCGCAGACCACCCATGCACGTGATGCGGCAGGGGCGCTGCCGGCAGGTTCACAAAGAAGCTCGGCCAGAAACCGAGCACTGTCAGCGCCAAAGCGACCGCAAACACGGGCCACGGGTGGCGTAGTCCTTGCTGAAACAACTGGGCTGCCGGCATGGCGCCCAATGTACCACGCTCCCTCAGCCCCCTACCGAAACGTCCGCAACGCCGCATCGTCAAGATGCGCCACCGAATTAAACCCCATCAGCGAAACATCGCCCCCACGTGCACGCAGCGTCGTCACCGACGAGTTATAACAAGCCCCCGCCATTCGCATCGCCTGCTCATCGCCACTGCCAAGCAACGACGCCAACAACAACCCAATCGGCGTCGCCGAAGTGAAGATCGCCACGTGCTCGCCCGAAGCCACGCCGCGAATCAGATCCATGGTCGACGTCGCCCGCGCCTTAAACTCTGTCCACGACTCCCCATCCACCGACGCCCCAGCCTGCCACGCCTGAAACACCGTCACATCGCATCGATTCCACTGCCGATGCACCGGCGCGTCGAGCGCCTCCATCGCACGCTGCATCTCGAGATACTCCTCGCGAAACAGCGCATCGCTCTCGCACAGCCGCGGCGCCAGCGACCGATACACCTGATCCAAATCGAACTCCGCAAACCGCGCGTCGATCAACGGATCGGCCACAGCCGCAATCCGCGCCGTCTCGCGCTGCCGCTCCAAACTCCCTGCGACCACGCGGTCCAACACAATTCCCTCGCGCGCAAACCAGGCGCCCAACGCCCCCGCCTGCGTGCGCCCCAAATCGCTCAGCGTGTCGTAGTTCTGCCGCAGCCCCGCCTGCCCATGCCGAATCAAATAAACACGGCTCATTCCGCGATCAACTCCCCGGCGCGGTCAATCAAAAACCGCACCCGCGGACCGAAGTCGCGGAACCGCGCATCGGCCGTCTGCCCGCGCACATAGCGCACGTAGATCTGCTGCAAAATCACCGCCAGCTTAAACACGCCCAGCGCTTCGTACCACCGCACGCGCGACACATCGCGGCCCGTTTTCAGAGCGTACCGCTCGATCAACTCCTCGCGCGTAAACCATCCCTCGCCGCGCGGCGCGTCATACGCGCTGCCGATCGTCCAGTAACACAGCG
>VFZQ01000125.1 GCA_016871135.1 Acidobacteriota bacterium
CGCGGATCTGTGGCGTCTGACGGACCTTCGAATTGCGGTCGGTCATTACGGCTTGCAGCAGAGCACTCGGCAAATTCACCGTGTAGTCGTCGGCGCGGAGAGTCTTCAGGTTCGGGAGGCTTAGACCGCCCAGCGCCTTGCCGTCCGAAGTCGTCGGCGTAATATCGAGCTTCAACCCTGGCGCGCCGGACGTCAACACACTCGCCGCCAAATCGCGCGTACGGCCCGTCGAAGTTTCCATTACGATAATGTCGACCAGAACTTCAGCCTTCGGCTTATCCAGATCGGTGAGCAGTTTTTCGACCAGCGCCACCTGATCCACCGTCCCGCGCGCGATCACGGCGTTTTGTCCGTTGTAGGTGTAGAGCCGCCGGATTTCGGTTACGGACCGCACCGACGTCGCGATTTCGTTCAACTCCTGTACGGACGTGATGTTCTGCAAGTAGAAAACTTTGACGACGTTGTCTTCGTAGTCGCGGCGCTTGGTGATGTTGTCGTTGGTCAGGAAAATCGTGTTCGACGACAGCGCCTTCCAGTAGGTCTTCGTCATCACCGAAAGATGGTCGAGCGCCTCTTCCAGATTGGTATTTGTCAGGTCGACGTTGTAGTTCTTTGACGGCTGCTGATACTCCGGATCCCAGATCACGTTAATGCCCGTCAGCTTGCCCAGCGTTTCGTACAGAACCTTTACGTTCTGGTTGTTCATCTTGAGCGACGTGACTTGGCGCGACAGCGGCTTCAGTTCCGCCACGGGTTGAATCGTCGCGATCTTTTCTTCGTTCTGCCGTTTCGCCGCCTGCGAGGGAGTCAGGCCCTTGTCTTCGTCCTTCAACGTCGAGCCCATTTTTCGCTGGTAGTCGACCATCGCCTTGGTCCGCTTGACCTCCTGCACCGCGATCGACGAGGACGGGTCGATCAGAAACGCGCGCTCAAATTCCAGCAGCGCTTCTTCCGGTTTACCCTGCTCGCGCAACCGCTGGCCGCGGTCGATCCGCGCCGCCGCGGCCGCAAACCGCGCCCGCCGGATGCCCATCTGGTAGGCGACATCGGAGGGATCTTCCTTTAACGCGACTTCATACTGCTCCAGCGCCTTTTCGTGATCGTTCGACTGTTCGGCGCGCTGCGCGATCTTGTAGGCTTTGTCGCCTTTTTTGGTTTTTGCCTCCAGCGGCACAATCGAGGTCCAAAGGACCGTCAGCACCGTGAGCAAGCTACATAACTCGCGAATATTCAGCATTTTGCAGGGTTTTCCGTGTCTCGCCGTGCTAGAATCAGAGATTCGGAGGGAGTCCTGGGACTCCTCCTACTAGCCAATGACGATGCGCGGGCCGCGATCGTTGAGATCATTTTCGAGGAGCACCAATTGGCAGCCGGGAAGGACGCCGGAAAAGGAATCAAGATCGTGACCGATAACCGCTCGGCCGGCCACGATTATTTCCTGCTCGAACGATTCGAAGCAGGCATTGCGCTCACGGGTACTGAAGTGAAAGCGTGCCGCGCGGGGCGCGTCAATTTGAAGGACGGGTTTGCCAACGTCGAAGGCGGCGAAGCGTGGCTGCAGAACGCGCACATCAGCGAATACGCCCACGGCAATCTCAACAACCACGCACCGGGCCGCAAGCGAAAGCTGTTGCTGCACCGGGGCGAAATCGACAAACTCCACGGCAAGACCCGCGAAAAGGGTCTTTCGCTCATCCCGACCAAGATGTACTTCAAGGATGGCAAGATTAAAATAGAGCTCGCGTTGGCGCGAGGCAAGAAATTGCACGACAAACGCGAGACCGAACGCACCCGAGAGCAGAACGCTGAAGCCCGCGCGGCGCTCGTCCGATCAAAAGCACACTGACCCATGCAAATCACCCTGACCAACGAAGACTTACACAGCATTGCGACCGGATCGCTGCTGGTTCTGCAATTCGAAGTCGAAGGCCGCCCCGCGACCGCGAGTTATGATGCGGTTCGCGCCGCTTCAAACGGCTGGCTGGACGATGTGGAATCGTCCGGCGAGGCCAAGGGCCGCCTGTTCGAGACGACCGTCCTCCACCGCCCGCAGGGCTTCGCCGCGAAGCGATTGGTCCTCGCCGGCGCTGGCAAGGCCGAGAAGTTCAACTCGTCGGTGCTTCGGCGTTTGGTCGGCGCGGCGATTCGGAAAGCGAAGGCGAATGGCGCGTCCGACGTGACACTCGCGCTTGACGCGGCTTACGCCGGTGGCGAGTTCATCTCCGCCGCCGCCGAGGGCGCGCTGCTTGGCGACTACGAAGTCGATACGCACAAGTCGAAGAAGGACGAGCGCACCGAAATTGTGTCGTTCCGCATCGCCGCGGCGAATGGCGATCCGGCCGCGTTGCAGCGTGGCATCGTCGTCGGCGAGTCGCAGAATCTCACGCGCGATTTGGTGAACGAACCGGGCAATCTCTTGACGCCGCTCGTCCTCGCCGACCGCGCCCGCGCCATGGCCGCCGAGGCTGGCAATCTCGATGTCGAAGTGCTCGACCGCGACCGCATGGCGCAGCTAGGCATGGGCTCTTTACTCGGCGTGGCGCAGGGTTCGTCGAACGCGCCGTGCTTCATCGTCATCCGCTACAAGCCCGCCTCACCGTCTTCGAGCGATCACCTCGCGTTGATTGGCAAAGCCGTGACGTTCGATACCGGCGGCGTTTCGATCAAGCCGGCCGATGGCATGGAGAAGATGAAGTACGACATGGCCGGTGGCGCGGCTATGATCGGCGCGATGCGCGCTATCGCGGCGCTGAAGCCATCGGTGGCGGTGACGGCGTTTGTACCGGCGGTTGAAAACGCGGTCGGCGGCAACGCGCAGCGGCCCGGCGATATCGTCAAGTCGCTGGCCGGCAAGACAATCGAAGTGTTGAACACCGACGCCGAAGGGCGGCTGATTCTGGTCGATGCGATCGAATACGCCAAGCGGCAAGGCGCGACGCACATGGTCGACGCGGCCACTCTGACCGGGGCTATTGTAGTGGCGCTCGGGCATATTCACGTCGGCGCGTTTTCGAACAACGACGCGTTCCTCGGCAAGCTCTTGCAGTCATCCAAGACGCAGGGCGAGAACATGTGGCACATGCCGCTCGACGACGACTACCGCGACTATTTGAAGTCGCCATTCGCCGACATCGCCAACATCGGCGGGCGCTGGGGCGGCGCGATCACGGCAGCGTACTTCCTGAGGGAGTGGGCGGGCGAGACGCCGTGGATTCACCTCGATATTGCCGGCACGGCGTGGCTGGAAGAGTCGAAACCGTTTATGCCGAAGGGCCCGTCGGGCGTTTGCGTGCGGACGTTTGTGGATTTGGCGATGAGCTGGTAGCGGCTGCAAGGCACCCGAGGCTGTAGCAGATAGGGATCCCTCGACCAGAAGTCCACCTAACATCTCGTCTTCGTGTTCGAGGTGCGAAGGCGCTGAGCACCCGCACGCGCGCCGCGCCGACAAAGGAGAGAACATCATGCGCTTCTACAAAGGGGAAGGCCGCATGATGCAGCCGATTCAACGGGTCAACCTCGACGTCACCGCGGGCATGCTCGAAGAACTTGACCGTGCGGCGCGGGACCTGAACATCAGCCGCCAGGCCGTCATTAAGACGCTTGTGCGGCAAGCGCTCGACCAGCACTACCTCGCCCAGCGCGCGCGGCAGCTCTAGCTCTTTACAACAGCCGCGGCAGATCGGCACACCGCCGAGTTGGCACCGTCAATTGCAGGGTCTGCGGCGGAAGCCGGATTCCGAAGCCAATCCGCGCTCCACGACGGCCTTGCTGGAGGAGAGAATGCCGTACACTCCGTGAGGACGCTTGTGGGTGGTGGAACTACTCTTAATACACGCGCATCGACTGCGGCACACCGCGGTAGTTGCGGAGGTCGCGTTCGTCGCGGGTGAATTCGATGGCGTTGCCGCGGTAGTCCTCTCGATCGAAGAGTTGCACGCCGCGGGCGTTGCCGAAGAATCGCACCGATCCGGCCTGGGAAAATCGCGCGCCGATGCGGGAACGGTCCGCACCCATTCGGGCGCAAACAGCGTCGCCTTGGAAGTCGCGGTCGCGGTAAAAGCAGACGCCGTTGCCATCGAGTTTGTAAACACGTTCGCGATCGTCGAAGTACATGCCGTCGCGGTCGGGCCGGTTGTTGTTGAACGAACCTTGCTGCGGCGAATCGTAGCGGTCACCGCGGCGCGAGGGAACGCCGGTGGGATCGTATCGATTCGGCCGATTACCGCCGCCGCGCACTTCGGCGAAGACCCAGCGCTGATTCACTTCGTTGTTGCGGTTGTAGGAGTTGAGCTTGACGCCGTTGTTGGTGGAACCGTAAGGGATGTCGATGGCCTTGCCGTTGTCGTTGACAAGGATGGCTGTATCGCGGTCACCGCCTTCGATGCGCCAGCGCTGGCGGGGCGATCCATCGTAAGGATCGGCTACTAGCGGCGTGGAATTGCGGTTGTCCTGCACCGAAAGCGCATTGCCGTTCATGGCGTTGCGAATGAAAAACGCACCGCCGCCGGCGTCGACGATGTCCCACATCTGGTTGTCGGTACGGCGGGAATCGAACTGCAGAATTGTGCGCTGGTCATTGCGGTCCATGTCGATGACCTTGCGAGACAGGACGCTCGTTATTTCGTAGCGGCCGGCGCCGCGGAAGCCGCCTTGGGCGAACAGTGCGCCCATGCATAGTGTGAGGGTGAGGGCTTTCATTTTAGAATCCTAGTTCCTTGAGAATTCGGTCGGCCTTGTAGACGCTTCGCAGCGATTCCACAATTCCTTGACTCGCGACGTGGACGGAACGTTCCATTTTGTCGCGATAGAGATACTGATTGGGCAGTCCTTCGATGTTGCCGTCGAAGAGGATGCCGACGACTTCGCCTTTGGTGTTGACGGTCGGGCTGCCGGAATTGCCGCCGTGGGTGTCGGCGGTGGAAACGAAATTGTACGGAGTCTTCAGGCGGAGTCTGGGCTTCGCCTGCTTCCAGGAATCGGGGAGCGCGAAGGGTTCTTGCCCGGTGGCGCGCGCGTAGAGGCCGGTGAAATCGGTCGCCCATGGCACCTTTGCGCCGGCGGCGTTGGTGTAGCCTTTGACCGGTGCGAAGGAAACGCGAAGGGTAAAGGTCGCGTCGGGATATTCGTTGGCGCCGTAGATAGCAAAACGAGCTTGCGCAATGCGCGAGGCGCTGGAAGCCTGCACGGCTTCGACTTTATCCTCGAAGCGCTTGCGGAGCAACCGGCCCGGACCGTCAAGAATGCGGGCGAGCTCGATCATTGTGTCGACACTCGCAGCGGCGGCCGCGGCATCCGCAGCAAGGCGTTTGCGTTCGGCCACGTCAAGGAGTTTGGTGCCGCCGATGTAGTATTTGGCGGCGTCGCGCGGCGATCGGCCGTTCAGCACCTTCTTAACGACATCGTGATCGGCGCCGAGCTTTTCGACCATGCGTTTGATCCATTCCTCCATCAGCAACTCTTCGAGCTTGGGGTAGATCGGCGCGGTCGAGTACATCGCCATTTCGAGCTGCGGGAGAGCGGCGTCGGCGTAGGCGCGGAGCCGTTCGGTATTTGGCTTGGCCTTTTCGACGGCGTAGCGGTTAACGGATTTGGCGATGTTGAAGAACTCGCTGCCGGTGACGGGCGCACGCTCAAACAATGAGTACGGAAGATAGAACTGTTTGTACTCGTCGACGTAGGCGGAGATGTCGTCCCAGATCTTGCCGAACTTGGCTTGCTTGGCAGGATCGTCGGCAACGGCCTTGCGAAGTTTGGTTTCGGCTTCGCGTTTTAGGCGGATCAGTTCCTCGTCCTTTAAGCCGCCGTAGAAACCGGTGAAGGCCTTGAAGGAGTTCTGAACGCTTGCGAGCACGTCGCGCGCGATGCGTTTGTTTTCGGGGTCTTCGGCACCGAAGGCGATCAAGCGGTCGGCGAGCTTCTTTAGGATCTCGCGCGAGTAGGGGAGCGATACGTCGCGCTGGAACTCCAACTGAGCGACGGTGGCCATGCGCTCAGTGGAGCCGGGGTGGCCGGAGACGAAGATGAGTTCTCCGTCGCGCGCGCCGGTTTTCGACCACTTGAGAAAATGCTCGGGCTTGACGGGCTTGCCGTTTTCGTAGGCGCGGAAGAGAGCGAAATCGAGGCAGAATCGCGGGAAGGTGAAATTGTCGGGGTCGCCGCCGAACGCTGCGATGGACTCTTCGGGCGCGAAGACGAGACGTACGTCGGTGTACTTCTTGTAGATGTAGAGATCGTACTGGCCGCCGGAGTAGAGTGTGACGATATCGCAGCGGTTCCCGGTGGATTTGGCGCATTCGATTTCGAGTTTGGCGATGTTGGCACGGCGGATGCGGTTGGCCTCGGCGGGAGGCATGGCGTCGTTGACGCCGGCGTTCACTTTGTCGGAGGCGGGGTCGATGCGAAGCAGGATGTTGACTTCGAGATCGGGGCAGGCCTTTTCATCGGCTTGCGATTTGGCGAGGAAGCCATCCTTCATGTAGTCGTGGTCTTTGCTGGAAACTTTGTAAATACAGTCGGCCCCTACGTGGTGGTTGGTGAAGAGCAGGCCATCGGCGGAGACGAACGATCCGGAGCCTCCGTTGTTGAAGCGAACCGCGGACAGGCGCAGGTGATCCATGAAGGCCGGCGTGAGCGTCACGCCGAATTTCTTCTTGACCTCTTCGGCAGGAAAACGGTTCAAGAGCCACATGCCTTCGTCGGCGGTAGCCGGAAGAAAAGTGGCGGCGAAAAGCAGCGTAAGTGTGCGATGCATCGCTTCCATGATGGCACGAGCGTGGGTTTTGGCCAACTGGCAAGGATTTTTCAAGATAAATAAGTGCTTTCTTATCATCACCTTGCGGATTGTTTACAGGGCAGGAATGCTATACATTTCCGGACGCCTGTGCGATACTCGCGGTTAGGAAACCCTTCCCGTAGCAACGACGATGAATCAAGTGGACGAGGCAATCGCCCGTTATCACAAGCTTCTGGAAACAGAACCGTACCGGGATCTGGGCTGGGTCGAGCAGTTGCATGAGGCAATGGCCGCCAAGCAGCTCACACTCGGCGGCAAACCCGTCTCGGCGTTTCTGCGTCCCCACCTTGTGACGCGACGGCAGTATGAAGCTCTGGAAAAGGGCGCGGAGGCGCTTGCGTCGGCGGTGGACCGCGTGCGTCAACTGGCGATCCAAACGCCGGCGCTGATGAGCCGGCTGGACATGTTGCCGGGCGAGCGGATGTTGGCGGAATTGAATCCGGGCTACAAGCACTTTGCGGTGACAAGCCTGCTCGATTCGCACATCAACAACGGCTCGATGCGGTTTTCGCAATTTAGCGCCGAGACGCCGACGGGCGTGCTCTATCACGACCTGCTGTCGGAGGTGTTTTTTGACGCGGGACCGGTGAAGGACTTCCGCAAGAAACACAAGCTGTCGAAGATTCCGAGCTCGAAGTATCTGTACAGTGCATTGCTGAAGGCGTACAAGGATTTCGGCGGGAAGAAGAAGTCACCGTCTATCGCGATCCTTGAATTCAAGCAGCCGTTCGAAACGCTGGAGTCGCGCGAGCATCAACTGTTGAAAGAATATTTCGCGGGGCTTGGCAATCCGTGCGAGGTGATTTCACCGGAGCAAGTCGAGTATAAGAACGGGGTGCTCCGCAAGGGCGAGTTCGTTATCGACATCATCTTCCGGCGGATCCGCACGCAGGAGTTTCTGATTAAGTACGATCTCACGGCGCATCCGCTGGTGAGGGCGTATCGCGAGCGCGCCGTGTGCATGGTGAATTCGTTCCGCAGCGACATGGCGCAGCGGAAGGCGCTGCTCGACTTGTTGACCGACGATCTGGTCACGGCGAAGTTTCCGGCGATCGAACGCAAGGCGATCAAGGCGTATGTGCCCACCACGCGTGTGATGGGTGAGCGGAAGGCCTACTGGGACGGGCTCGAAATTGACCTGCCGGAATTCGTTCTTGAGAACCGCGAGCGGCTTGTTCTGCGGCCGAATCGCGAGAACGAAGAGCTGCCGGTGTTTGAGGGCGCGTCGATGGATGAGACGCAGTGGGATCGGGCCTGCAAACGCGCTCTGCGCGAGCGGTATGTGGTACAGGAGTCAGTACCATTTGCGTCGGCGAAGTTCCCTGTTTCGGTCTACGGCATGCTCGACATGAAAGAAATGCGCGTGGATGTGCATCCGCATATTTGCCTGGGCAAGATGCAGAGTTGCTCGGCGTGGTTGACGCCCGCGAACTCTGGGTTCTCGACGGCGATTGGCGTTACGCCTACTTACCTGCTCGAAGGGCGGTAAGGAACAGGATGTCAGTTTCCCTCACCAACCCTCAGCGAAAGTTCCTGCGGCGTATCGCGCACGGCGCGCCCGCCGGGATGCAACTGGGGAAACACGGACTTACCCCGAACTTCTTCCAGAGCTTCGAGACCGCGATCACAGCCCACGAGTTGCTGAAGCTGCGCTTTGTCAATCTGCAGGAGGAGCGCAAGGAACTATCAGCCGAAATTGTCGCGGCCACGGGCGCTGCGTTGGTTTCGATGGTGGGACACACCGCCGTTTACTACCGGCCGCACCCGGATCCCGAGAAACGAAAGATTGCGCTGCCTCGGGGCTCGCGCGCCACCGATACCGCTCAATCCCTGTAAACTACTCTGGGTAATCTATATCCCCGGAGGGCCTCCTTGCGATTGCTCCTTTCGTTTCTGATTCTGCCGCTTTGCGCGCAAACGGCAAAACTTCTCGACACCGAGACGTTCTTCGAGATGGAGTCGCTTGCCAGCCCGGCGATCTCAGCCGACGGCTCCCAGATAGCGTTCAGCCGCAGTTGGACCGACAAGGCGAAAGACCGGCAGCGTTCCAATATCTGGCTGGTCGACAAAGACGGCCAGCGGCTCCGGCAACTCACGAATGGAGGCTGGCGCGACTCCGAGCCCGTGTGGTCGCCCGATAGCAAACGCATCGCGTTTCTATCCGACCGAGACGGCACGACGCAACTCTATACGATGTGGATGGACACGCGCGAAGTCGCGCAATTGACGCACCTCGAACGCGCTCCCGGCGGCTTCAAGTGGTCTCCCGACGGCAAACAACTCGCGTTCACGGCGCGGGTTCCCGATGTCGAACCGATCCTATCCATCAAGATGCCGCGACGTCCCGAAGGAGCGGAATGGGCCAAGCCGGTGACCGTTATCGACCGGCTCAGTTGGCGCGCGGATGGCACAGGGCCAACCGAGCGCGGATTCGCGCATGTCTTCGTTGTCGACGCGTCCACAGGCGGCACGCCGCGTCAGCTCACGACCGGGAAGTACAATCACACTGCATTCAACTGGTCGGCCGACGGCAAAACCGTCTTCGTCGCAGGCATCCGCAAGCCAGACGCGGAATACCTTCGCGGCGATAGCGAGATTTACGCGATCACCACGGCGACCGGCGAACTGCGCACGTTAACGGACCGCAAGGGTCCGGACCGTGAGCCGGTTCCCTCCCCTAATGGCAAGTGGGTCGCCTACAACGGATTCGACGATGTTCTAAACACGTTTACAAACGCCAACATTCATCTGATGGACGCCACAGGCGGCGCAAAGAAAACATGGGCCTCCGGACTGCCGAGTTCGCCCTCTGCCATCGCTTGGGCCAACGATTCGAGCGGCATTTACTACGCGATGGAAGAGCGCGGGCTTTCCAACGTCTATTACCTTCCGCTCGACGGCAAACCGCGTCAAGTTACCGACGGCGTTCATGTTCTTTCCTCTTTGTCGCTCGCGGACAATGGCCAGGCGGCGGCGCTCCGTTCGGCCTTCCATGAGCCGCCGGTCCTTGTGACCTTCGATGTGAAGCGACCGAGCGCCACCTTGAAAAAACTGGTCGACGTTAACAGCGATGTATTGGATGGGCGCTGGCTCGGCCAAGCTGAGGAGTTGAATTTCCGTTCGAAGGACGGCATGGCGATTCAAGGCTGGCTAATCAAGCCGGCGAATTTCGATCCGGCCAAGAAGTACCCGATGGTGCTTTGGATCCACGGCGGTCCGTGGTCGATGTATAGCGTTCGGTTCGACTGGCGGTTTCAAAACTTCGCGGCCGACGGGTACGCGATTCTTTACATCAACCCGCGCGGGTCAACCGGCTACGGCCAGGATTTCATCAATCAGATTCAGCATGCGTATCCGGGGAAGGATTTC
>VFZQ01000126.1 GCA_016871135.1 Acidobacteriota bacterium
CAGCGAAGCGAACTAGTTGAAGAACTCGCGGTTTCTTCGCGAAGCAGGGTCCGAGGGGAGGAGAAGGTAGCTACTGCCTCCGCGAATACGAGAACCGCAAAGTTGCTTGCGTTTCTCAAGGCACTAGAGATCAAATACCGCACGGAATGAAATGCTCAAGGACTCTGATCTCGGCTTTTTAAATTCACGAGTCTCGGCCCTCCTCGAGAATCATGTTCGAAATCTACAGGGCGGGATTGTACCCGTTGACTTAGAGAAGGTCGCCCTGGCTGCAGGAGTGAGTAGGATCGACCGAGTAATGATGATCCCGGAGGGGGCGTTGGTACATGGCGAGAGTGGGTTCGTCGTGTACCTGCAGGCAAATTTCCAGCACTCGCCGGGTGCACACCTAAAGCAGAGATTCGTTCTTGCGCATGAGATTTGCCATGCCTTGCTCTACGAACGCATTGACGCAAACAAGATTCGGCGTCGCCGGATGGGCGAAGCCGAGCGGGAGAGCCTCTGCAATCGAGGCGCCGGATGGCTGGTTTTACCAGAATTTGTGGTTGATTGGTTCGTGCAGAGGAATGGCCGAATCCGAACAACTGAGCAGATATTGGCGCTCGCGACTGATGCTCAGGTTTCTCTGGAAACTGTTATTCGGCGCCTACATGAGAACCCATCGAAGTGGCTGGAGGTCGATCATGGATTTGTGCTGGCGCAGGCACACGCAGAAGTTCCGACTATTCGGGCCGTCGCGTACGGACCGTGGATGTGGGGCAAGATTCCCGTGCCGCAGCTCTACCAAGCAGAGAAGGATTGGATCTCGAAGCTTCGATTTGATCACGACTTAGTCGAGGGAAGTGAAACTACAATTCACCTGAACCCAGGGATCCTACGCCTTGAGAAGGCGCACCCGCGTTCAAGTAGTTATGTGTATAAAATCCGACACGAAGCGGGTTGAGGCACCCTGTAGTCCAGCCGGGGCGTGTAGTTGATGAAGAGCTTTAACGGTGTGATGCCGGGTTGCGAAACGCCGGGCGTAGGTTGTGCCGCCACGCTCGGATTTCTGCAAAACTAGAAGTAACCGCGTTTCCCCGACGCAACCGGCTTCACTCGAAGGGAGTTGTCATGACCCGTCTTTTTGCGTTTGCTCTTGCCGCGGCTCTTTGCCACGCGCAGACTTCCACGTCCCAGATCTCAGGGACGATCACCGATTCCTCCGGCGCTTCCGTACCCGGCGCGACGGCCATCCTCACCAATGAAGCGACGGGCGTGCAACAGCGCCAGTCGACGACGGCGGCGGGCGTTTACGCGTTCCCATCGATCAACGCGGGCTCGTATTCGCTGCGCGTCGAAGCGACCGGCTTCAAAGCCGCTGTGCGCGCTGCCATCGTGATTCAGGTCAGCACACCGGCTGTACTGGATTTGCAACTCGAGGTTGGCGCGGCCACCGAGAGCGTGCAGGTCGTCGCGGCCTCGGAACTGCTGCAGACGGCGTCGGCGACGTTGGGCAATGTCGTCGAGCAGAAGTCGATCGTCTCGCTGCCGCTGAATGGGCGCAATCCATTGAACCTGCTCTTCTACGAACCCGGCGTGACGCAGCGCAGCGGCAACACGGTAAACGTGAACGGCGCGCGATCGACGGCGGTAAACATTACGATCGACGGTATCGAAGCGAACGAGTCGACGAATCCGAATCCGACGAACAACATCTTCCGGTTGAACCCGGACAACGTGCAGGAGTTCAAGGTCACGACGAACAACGCCACGGCGGAAGAGGGCCGCAACTCAGGCGCGAACGTTTCGATCGCCACGCGCTCGGGCACGAATCAATTTCACGGCACGGCGTTTGAGTTCTTCCGCAATACGGCGCTGAACTCGCAGGAGTTCTATTCGAACGCGCAAGGGCAACAGAAGCCGATCATTCAGTTAAATCAATACGGCTTCGAATTGGGCGGGCCGATCAAGAAGAACAGAACGTTCTTCTTCGGTTCGTGGCAGGGACAGAAGGTCAACTTCGCCGATCCGATCGACAAGGCGTTCGGCGAGTCGGTGGATCTTTATACGTCCACTGCGCTCACGGGCCTGTTCCGATATTGGGTCGCCGATCCGAGTAATCCCCAGGTAATCAGCGGGCAGCAGATTAGACAGAACACGCCGCTGCTGACGACAGTGAACGGCGGGTTGGCGCCGGGCGTGCGAAACTGCGCGGCGGCAGGCGATGTCAACTGCGTCGCGACATTCAACATCTTCGGGCAGGATCCGGCGCGCACAGGTCTGGACTCCGCGGTGAGGTCGGTGCTGGGTTCTTATCCCTTGCCGAATTCGGTAAACGGCGGCGATGGATTGAACACAGGAATCTATCAATGGAACACGCCATTCAAAGTGCGCGGGCCGCAGTACATGTTCCGCATCGATCACACGATCAACGACAAGCACAACGTCTTTGGGCGGTTCCTCGGCGCGAGGCAGAACACGCTCGGCGGCGACCCGAACAACAGCCGGCCCGTCGTTTTGCCTGGTTTCCCGCCACGGGGCGAAGTCTTTCGCCCGGCCGAAAATTACGCCGTCGGATTCCGCAGCGTGCTCTCGCCGCGGTTGGTCAACGAGTTGACGCTCGGTTTTTCGCGCTGGCAGTTCCTGTTCACGCAGGGCGAAGCGCACCCGAACTTCCCCAACAACCCGCGCTTCACGTTTAACAACGTCGATATCGCGCACACCAACAACCCGCGCACGTTCCGCGCGGTGAACACGCCGCAACTCGTCGAGAACCTCAACTTCCTGACTGGCAAACACGTGATGCGCTTCGGCGGCACGTTCCGCTTCTATCAGCACAACGATCAGCGCGGCGACGTCGGCGGCACATCGCTGACGCCGGCGATTTCGCTATCCCGCACGACGCGAGTGCCAATCGGTTTCACATTCCCCGCGCTGGCAACCGCGACGACGCCGGGCATCAACGCCAACGATCTGAACCGGCTGCAAGGGGCCGTCAACGATCTGCTCGGTATACCGGCCAGCCTGACCCAGGTGTTCATGGGCGATCTGAACAGCGACACGTTTCTTCCGTTCCGTACGGGCGAAAAATCGGTGACACTCTGGGCTCAGGGACAACGCGCCAAGCAGTATCACTTCTACGCGCAGGACGAGTGGAAGTTCCGGCGCAACATGACGCTGTCGATCGGCATTCGTTGGGAATTGAACACCGCGCCGACCGAAGCGGGTGGCCGCGCTTATGTGCCGAACAAAAACATCGACGGCTCCGAGGGGCCGGTGAGCTTTGTGAAAGCGGACCGGTGGTATCAAAACAATAATGTGGGCGCGTTCTCGCCGCGATTGGGATTGACGTGGTCGCCGGGACAGTCGTCGAAGATGGTGCTGCGCGCAGGGTACGGGCAGGCGTTCGACGCGCTGAACACGTTTCAGGTGACATCGGTCGCCGCAGCGGTGCCTGGACAAAGTTTCCGTTGCAGCGCGGCTTTTTCCGGCGCGAATGGCGCGTTGGTGACAACGCCGGGTTGCTCGACGGTGCCGAACGTTCGGCTGGCAGGCGGGTTCCCGGCCGAGATGGCGCCGCCGACGGTGAAACCGTCGTCGTTCTTGACGCCGCCCGCGCAGGTGCAGTCGAACGCGGCGCCGGCGCGCGTGTTCGATCAGAATCTGAGGCTTCCCACGGTGCACATGTGGAACTTTAATTTGCAGCGCGAACTGCCGCAGGGGTTCGTCGCTTCGGCGGCGTATGTTGGGCGGCGGGGAACGCGGCTCTATCGTTCCTGGGACGCGAATCAGCACGACATTCGAGGTCTGCTGCCATCGTTTCTGGCCATGCAGCGCAACGTCCAACTCGGCGGCGGCTGCCGGCCCGATGGAACGCTGGCGAGCGGCGCGGCGTGTGCGGGCGCATCGGCGGTGCCGTACATTCAGCAAGGCATCTTTAACGCGGCGTTCGCGAATTCGGCGGCGTCGGTGACCGATCTAAACCAGAATGCAGCGGGCAACATGGGGCTGCGCGTGGAACAGGCGACGATCAACGCGAGGCTGCGCTCGAATCCGCAATTCGCGCAGATTCTCGTGATCGACAACGGCGGTGACTCGAACTATCACGCCGGGCAGTTCACGCTCCGAAAGCGGTTCGACGCCGGGTTGCTCCTGAACGCAGCCTACACGTGGTCGAAGTCGATCGACGTATTGTCGCTCGATCCGGTGTTGGCGACCGTCGGAGGCGGATTGACGACCACCAGCGCGCGCACGCCCGCCGACGGCCGCAACTATCGCAACGAACGCGCGCGGAGCGACTTCGATCAGCGGCATGTGATGAACATGACCGGCATTTACGAATTGCCGTTCGGCAAGGGGAAGAAGTTCCTCGGCGGGGCGAGCGGATTCCGCGAGTACCTGTTTGGCGGCTGGAGCGTCAATGGCATCTACACGTATCAATCGGGCGAACCGTTCACGGTGCGCAGCGGAGTGTTCACACACAACGCGACGGCGCAGTCGCGCGCGGCGTTGAAACCGGGCGCCTCACTGCCGAAAGCCCAGTTGCAGGCCAAGCAGGGGATCGTCGGTCCGGTATTCTTCCAGAACGCCGACGCGTTTGCGTTCCCGGCCCCGGGCGAAGTTGGACTTGGCCGCAACATCTTCCAGGGTCCGAGTTTCTGGAATATCGACGCCAGCGTGGCGAAGTCGTTCCCGGTGGGCGAACGCGTCAAAGCCGTGCTGCGCGCGGAGTTCTTCAACGCGCTGAACCACGCGAATTTCCGCAATCCGCGCGACGCCTCCGTCGGATCGCCGGCGATTAACTCCGCCGTATTCGCACAAGCTTGCTGCGTGACGCTTTCAACGGCGAGTTCGTCCACGACCAATCAAAACGGCGAAAGCTGGCGCGTTGTGCAGTTGGCTCTCAAACTGAGCTTCTAACGACGCGCCCAACTCTGCCACGGAAGCACGCTGGAGCGCTTGGCCCAGGCGTCCCACTGCGCTTCCATCTGCTTCACGCGGTCCGGCATGCGCGCGGCGAGGTCGTTCAACTCGCTGCGGTCGGCATCGATGTCGTACAGTTCCCAAGCGCCCTCGTGTTGCTTGACGAGTTTCCACCGGCCCATGCGGATCGCCTGATTGCCTTCGTGTTCCCAGTAGATCGCCTCGTGGCCCTTGCGCCGTTTGCCTTCGAAGATCGGCGCGAGACTTTTGCCTTCGAGCGGCGTGATCTTCGCGCCCTTGTACTCGGCCGGATAGGTTGCGCCGGCGACATCGACGCACGTCGCCATCACGTCGATCAGATGCCCGGGCTGATCGGTAATCGAGTTCTTCGCTTTCACGACCGCGGGCCAGTGCACCACGAGCGGACTCGATATGCCGCCCTCATGCACATAGTGCTTGTAGAGACGGAATGGCGTGTTCGATGCATGCGCCCATTCGGGGCCGTAGCTCTGATAGGTCGTCTCGGGGCCGGGCATCAACGTCGGAATGTTTCCGACGACCACGGGCCGTCCGTCGAGAGTCTCGCGCGGACGGCCCGACGTATTTTCGTTCGCCTTCTTTTTCGCGTTCGGATTGATCGTCGCCATGCCTTCGGCGCAACCGCCGTTGTCGGCCAGGAAAAGAATCAGCGTATTGTCGAGCTGGTTCTTCTTTTTCAGCGCATCGACGATCTTGCCGATCGCCTGATCGAGGTGATCGACCATCGCCGCATAGACCGCCATGCGGCGAATATGCCAGTCCTTGTTCGGGATGTCCTCCCACTTCGGCACCTCCGGCGCGCGCGGGGACAGTTCCCACTTCGTCTTGACGATGCCCATCTTTTTCTGGCGTGCGTGGCGTTCGGTGCGCAACGCATCCCAGCCGATTTTGTAGCGGTCCTTGTACTTCGCAATCGACGCTTCCGGCGCGTGCATCGGCCAGTGCGGCGCGGTGAAGGCGACGTACAGGAACAGCGGCGATGAGCCGCCCGTCATCTCGTCGATATACTTGGCCGCGTTATCGCCGATGGCGTCGGTGTAATAGAAACCCTTCTCGGCGCGGATCGGCGTATTGTCGCGCGTGAGCGTGGCCGGGTCGAAGAAACTGCCCGCGCCCGCGATGGTGCCGAAGTACTTTTCGAAGCCGCGCTGGAGCGGCCAGTTGTAGTTGTCGGCGATCTGCGGCGTGACGTGCCACTTGCCGCACATGGCGGTGCGATAGCCGGCGGTGCGCATCACTTCGGCGATGGTGACGGAGGTACGGTTCAGGTCGCCTTTGTAGCCGGGAACGCCGTAGTCGTTCATCATGTGGCCGATGCCGGCTTGATGCGGATAGAGGCCGGTCATCAGCGATGCCCGCGTGGGGCAGCAACGCGCGGTGTTGTAGAACTGTTCGAAGCGCAGTCCGTTCTTGGCGAGCGCGTCGAGATTGGGCGTCGCGATCTCGCCGCCATAGGGGCCGATGTCGGAAAAGCCAAGATCGTCGGCCATCATGACGATGATGTTGGGGCGCTTGGCCGCGGCGGACACGGGGACGGCCGCGAGTGCGGCGCGAAGGAAGTCTCTACGGTTCATCGGGATTAGTGTGACATAAGGTTGATACCCGATGGACAGTGGTGCGGCCGTCTGCGATTCTGGCGTCGTATGGAGAAGCGGGCGTTGATCTGGGCGGGGTATTTGCTGATGGGCATCGCGGGCTGGCAACTCGCGGGATTGGCGTGGTTCTGCTGGGCGGGCGGAATCGAAGGAATGCTGAGTCCCGTGGCTGCCTTCGCGGCTGTCTGGCCGATCGCGGCGCTGCTTGGCTACATCGGTTGGCGCATGCGCGACCGCGCTATCCTTTGAGGATCATGGATCTCTCTCGGCGCGATATGTTAGGCCAGATCGCGCTCGCGCTGGAACACGCTCATCACGCCGTGCAAACCAAACCGGGCTTTTCCGTTTTAACGCCGGAGATGGCGGCCAAGCTCGAAGCGTTGACGTCGGCGATTATTCCTTCCGACGACGGCCCGGGCGCACGCGAGGCGGGCGTGGTCTACTTCATCGACCGCGCGCTGGCGACCTTTGACGCGAGCAAGCTCGAGGAGTATCGCACGGGGCTGACGGCCGGCGGCGATATCGCCGTGATCGAGAAGACGCCGTTCTTCGAGACGCTGCGCACACACACGATCATGGGATTCCTGGGCAGTCCTTCGTATGGCGGCAATCGCGGGAACGTGGGCTGGAAACATATCGGTATGGATCACCGCATGGCGTGGCTGCCGCCGTTCGGCTACTACGACGGCGAGGCGTCGAAGAAGTGAAGACCTACTCGACACGCGAGACGGTGGACTTCGTCGTCATCGGCTCCGGCGCGGCGGGCGGCGTGATGGCGAAGGAGCTCTCCGCAGCGGGATTTTCCGTGGTCGTTTTGGAGCAGGGGCCATGGCTCAAAGAGAAGGACTTCGATCACGACGAACTCGCCCACTGCTTTCACTCGAAGCTGACGAACGATCAGGCGAAGCAACCGTACACGTTTCGCAAGGACGATTCGGAGACCGCGGCGCCGGTGCGCGCGATCGAGTACGGCCGCGGTGTCGGCGGCGGCACGGTACATTTCACGGGCAACTACTGGCGCTTTCACGAGAGCGATTTTCGCGAGCGGTCGCTCTTCGGCGAAATCGCGGGCACCGGCTTCGCCGACTGGCCCATTTCGTATGCCGACCTGGAGCCCTACTACACGAAGGCCGAATGGGAACTGGGCATTTCGGGAGCCGGCGGCGTGAATCCGTTTGAAGGGCCGCGGTCGAAGAACTACCCGCTGCCGCCCATGCCGGTGAAATCGTCGGGTGTGTTGTTCGAGCGTGGCGCGCGGAAGCTTGGGCTGCATCCGTATCCGGCGCCGGTGGCGATTCTGTCGCAGCCCTACAACGGACGCGGCGCGTGCACGCACTGCGGGTTTTGCGAGAGCTTCGGCTGCGAGACGCGTGCGAAATCGAGCACGCTGGTGTCGGTGATTCCCGTCGCGGTCAAGACGGGCCGCTGCGAGATCCGGCCGGGTTCGTACGTGCGCAAGATCAGCGTCGACAAACAAGGCCGAGCGAATGGCGTGATCTACTTCGATGGCCGCAAGCGCGAACAAATGCAGAAGGCGCGAGCGGTGGTGTTGTGCGCGAACGGGGCCGAGACGCCTCGGTTGCTATTGCAATCGAAGCCCGGGGGTCTGGCGAACTCGAGCGGTCTTGTCGGCAAGTATTTGATGTGGGATAACGGCGGCGTAGTCCATGGGTTGTTCGAGCATCCGCTCAACGAGTATAAGGGCATCCAGGTGACGCGCGTGCTGCATGACTTCTACCGCTCCGACCCAAAACGCGGGTTCTATGGAGGCGGCGGGATCGACGCGCGGTTTGACTACACGCCGATACGCTTCGCACTCGAAGGGATGCCGGAAGACACGCCGAAGTGGGGCGCGGGATTTAAGAAGTCGCTGGGCGAGATGTTCAACCGGACGATGATGCTGTTGAGCCACTCGACGTCGCTTCCTCAGGCGAAAAATTCGGTGACGCTCGATCCAACGGTGAAGGATGCCTGGGGGTTGCCGGCGGCTCGCATCACGTTCGCGCAGCATCCCGACGATCTGCAGACGATGCGGTGGCTGCAGGACCGGCAGCAGGAAATTTTCGAAGCGGCGGGCGCGCTGCGCACGTGGCGCGTGCCGGTGGATATTTTTTATGCGAACCGGCATCTGATGGGGACGTGCCGGATGGGTGTGGATGCGCGGACGTCGGTGGTGAACCCGTTCAGCCGCGCGCACGATGTGTCAAATTTGTGGATGGTCGACGGCAGTAACTTCGTGACCAGCGCGCGGCAACAACCGACGGCGACGATTCAAGCGCTGGCGTATCGCGCGGCGGATCATATCGTGCGGAACCGAAGCTTGCTACACTTGAAAGTGTAGACGGGCGCACTTGTGCGCAGTGTCTGTACGAGTCGGGGCGTAGCGCAGCCCGGTAGCGCACCTGCCTTGGGCGCAGGGGGTCGCGTGTTCGAATCACGCCGCCCCGACCATTAGAATCAGCATCTTGCAAACATAATCCAAAGCGCAAAGAAGACTTTGTGACGTGGATTGTGACGTAACCCCCTCCTGAGAGCATCAATTGAGGCGTTTCGTCTGTATTGGCTCGTCGGTTTTCGGCGCGGCCATCAGCCCGCCTTCGAGCTTCGAGAGTGCATCGCGCTTCGCCGTCATGCGGACGTGAGAGTAGTGTTCAAGCATGGCGCGGCTCATGTGACCCGCAATCGCCATCATTGTAGCGTCGGACGCGCCCGCCTCTGCAAGCTCTGTGATCGCCTGATGGCGTAGGTCGTGGAAGCGAAAACCTTTGAAGGGCGCGGCTGCCGCCGCCCGAGCTTGCTCTGCATCCAGCCCGTTCTGAAATGCAATCTCCGCCGCTAACTCTCCGGCTGACTTCGCAGCATGGATCACAAGTTTCCGCCACGCTGTCCGCCATGTGGTTTGTGGCCGCGATGGATCGATCACGCCACCTTCGCAAGCCGGGAACACGAAGTGCTCGGGCGCGCTCGACCCCAACCCGGTAGCGCGTTCGTAGAGTCGCCCGAGCGCGGCGACGGCATCGGGAATCAACGGAATGACGCGAAGCCCAGCATCCGTCTTGCTACGCTTCACCGTTACACGTTGTTCGAACAGGTCCACATCCCGCCAGCACATGTTCTTCAACTCGACGCCTCGGCACGTCGTTGACGCCGCCAACACAGCCGCGCAGTAGGCGACAAGCCAGCGATCCTCCGACGCAGCGGTTGCGAAGAGATGCCGCTTCTGTTCGCGCGTGAGCACCCGGCCAACGGTGCCTTTCGATTCGGGAAGCATCCGCACGTCCTCCTCGACCGCGCGCCACACCTTCGCCCGTCCGAGGAGTTGCCGGAGCACGCCGACTTCCATGTTGACCGTACGCGGTTGAACGGCCAACGTTGGGCGCGGCCTTCCGAACTGGATCTCTCCCGCAAGCCGGGCACGCTGGAAAGCGGCGATGTCGTCGGCCTTGATTCGAATCAGCAGCCGGTCGCCGAAGAACGTGCGAAGGGGGCGAAGCCGCTCCGAATCAAGTTGGTACGTCCGGGGTGAAACGTGCAGACGGCGTTCTTCGAGGAAGGCATCGGCGGCGTCTCCGAAAGGACGCCGGGCGAAGTCCTTCCCAGATATCGACGCCCGCTTGC
>VFZQ01000127.1 GCA_016871135.1 Acidobacteriota bacterium
CCGCGCCGCCCATCGTTCCGCAGGAGGCCCCCGTTCATGGCCGTATATAAGCGCGGTTATCGGCGTTACACGGGCGATCGCACCGGCTACTTGGAACGGCTGTTGGTGCTGCCGCGTTTTGCGTGGAGACGGCTTTTGGATCAGAAGCTCGTCACCAGTTTGCTTATGCTCTCGCTGTTCTGGCCGCTTTTGTGCATTCTGTTCATTTACCTCGCCAATCACTCCGAACTCTGGGCGGGCTTCGCGGGCGGCTTCAAGCGAATCCTGAGCGTCAACGGGAAGTTTTTCGCGGTGTTCATGAACGTACAGTCGGTCTTCGCGCTGATTCTGTCGGCCGTTGTTGGCCCCGGGCTCGTCGCGCCCGATCTTGCCAACAACGCGCTCCCGCTTTACTTCAGCCGCCCGCTCAATCTCCGCGACTACATTGCCGCGCGGATGCTCGTGCTGGCCGGCATGCTTTCGCTGGTGACGATCGTCCCCGGCCTGTTGCTGATGGCGATTCAAGGCGGCATGGCGGGATGGGGCTGGTTGTGGGACAACGGCCGTCTGTTCTGGGGCGTCGTGATTGGCTTCGCGATATGGATCGTGATTCTGAGTCTCGTCGCGATGACGTGTTCGGCGTACGTGAAGTGGCGCGTTGTCGCGGGCGGATTAGTGCTGGCCTTCTTCTTCGTTGCGGGCGGCGCGGCCGAGATGGTTAACGCGGTGTTCCGCGTCGATTGGGCGTCGATGTTTAATCCGGGCTTCGCGATCGAGGCGGTGTGGATGGAGTTCCTGGGCGTCGAACTGCCTCCGGAAAAGCCGGGCGCGTATGAGTGCGCGCTGAGCTTGGGGGCGATGTGCACCGGTCTGCTGTGGATCCTGACGCGCAAGCTGCGTCCGGTGGAGGTGGTGAAGTGAGCGCCACTGAAATCGTCTTCAACGACGTTTCGAAGTTTTACGGTGAAGTGCTCGGCGTCAATCGCGTCGATCTCCGCATTCCGCCTGGCATCACCAGTCTGGTCGGGCCGAACGGCTCTGGCAAGACGACGTTGATGAATCTTATGGCGGGTTTGGTTCACGCCAACAACGGCACGTTGACGGTGCGCGGCATCTCGCCGCGCAATCCGGGCGAGTTGATGAAGATCCTCGGCTACGCGACCCAGTACGACGCGGCGCCGCGCGGGTCGACCGGTTTCGACTTCGTGCTGGCTGGGCTATTGCTACACGGATACTCGAAGCCCGACGCGGAAAGGCGCGCGTGGGCCGCGCTGGAACGCGTGAGCCTTACGCAAGCGGGCAATCGGAAAGTGGCCGCGTATTCCAAGGGCATGCGGCAGCGCGTGCGATTGGCGCAGGCGATCGCGCACGATCCGCAAGTCCTCATTCTCGATGAGCCGTTGAACGGGCTTGATCCGCTGGTGCGCGCCGAGACCATCGCGCTGTTCCGCGAGTACGCCGCCGGCGGCCGCCACGTGATTTTGTCGAGCCATGTGCTGCAGGAGGTCGATGTCTTCAGCGATCAGGTGATCCTCATTGCCAACGGCATGATCGTCGCCGAAGGACAGATCCGCAATGTGCGCGAAGAGATGACCGAGCACCCGAGCCAGTACCTGCTGCAATGCAGGGACGCCGCGCGCGTGGCGTCGCTGCTGTTCGGAGAAACGCATGTCGTCGAAGCGAAAATCGACGCCGATGGGAAGACGCTTTTGGTGATGACTAAGAATCGCGATGCGTTCTCCGCTTCGCTGCAACAGATTGCGCTCTCGGGCGAGGAAATCGAAAGCGTTCTGGCGGCCGACGAAAATGTCGACGCGCTGTATGAGTATCTGATTGGAGGCCGCAAATGAGCGTCTGGGCGCAAATCTGGACCATCGCGCGGCTCGAACTGTTCCGCGTGTTTTTCTCGAAGCGTTCGTTCTGGGTCTACGGTCTCGCGCTGTTTCCCGTCGTCATTTTCACCGGACACGCGATCGATTCCAAGCTTCGCCAGCAACGGTGGGGCGAAGGTTCGCGCATCACGCCGGCCATGATGGACAGCTTTCGCGAGGGCGTGACCGAGGAGGAAATTCTCGAAAAGGCAGGCACACCGCAGCGTGATCGGAAGTGGACGCGCAGGCAGCGCCGCAACGAAGACGACGAAGGGCCCGACCGGCGGCGCTTCATGACGTTTTTCGATGGAAAGCGCCAGGCCCAATTGAACTTCAGCGACGGCAAGCTGACGTCGGTCCGCATCTCGCCATTGCTCAACTTCGAAGAAGACCGAAAGATCTTCGCGGGCGTATTTCAGTACTTCTATTTGCGGCTCGGCATTTTCTTTGGCTGCCTTGGGATCTTTATCAACCTCTTCCGGGGTGAGATGCTCGACCGTTCGCTGCACTACTGGTTCCTCGCGCCTGTGAAGCGCGAAGTGCTGCTGCTGGGCAAGTATTTGGCCGGTTTGATCGCGGCGGCATCGATCTTCACCGCCGGTGCGGCGCTGTGCTTTGGCGCGTTGTTGTTCCCGCACGAATCGGGCGAGGTCGCCGCGTATTTGAACTCGGTGGGCTATGAGCACCTGGCTTGGTACATGCTCGCCGCGGCGCTTGGCTGTGTTGGCTACGGCAGCGTGTTTCTCGCCGCCGGTCTGTTGTTGCGCAATCCGATTGTGCCCGCGGTCGTACTGTTGTTATGGGAGGCGTCGAACAGCTTTCTGCCTGATATGCTGCAGAAGCTTAGCGTGTTGCACTATCTGCAATCGGTGTGTCCGGTGCCCGCGCCGATAGACTCCGCCGCTCCGGCGCTACTGCGGATGTTGCTGTCGCCGGCCGCGCCATCTTCGGTGTGGGTGGCCATCGCCGGATTGCTCGGCGTGACGGCCCTCGTGTTGTTCGCGGCTAGCCAGGCTGTGCGGCACCTGGAAATCAACTACGGGACGGAATAGCCGTCGTGTATTGGCGCAGGGTCGCGTCGAGCAGCGGCGCGACGATCGGCTTAGTGAGATACGCATTCATTCCAGCCGCGAGGCATAGGTCCCTGTCGCCGGCCATGGCATGCGCGGTCATCGCGATGATGGGAAGCGCGCCGCCGCGTTCGCGATAAATCCGAGTGGATTCCAAACCGTCGAGCTTCGGCATCTGCACATCCATCAGAATCACGTCGAAGTCTCTACTCCGTGTTTCGAGCGCGGACAGCGCCGCCTCGCCGTCTCCGACGACTTCCACTTTGTGCCCCATTCTCTCCAGCAGTCCGCGGATCAGCGCCTGGTTGATCACGTTGTCCTCGGCGGCCAGAATGCGGAGCGAGACGCCCGCGGGCAGCGGCGGCGCGGTCATCGGGGACTCGGGCCGCCGGCCCGGTTCGCAATTCACCGTAAACCAGAACATACTTCCCTGGCCTTCCACGCTTTCGACGCCGATCCCGCCTCCGAGAAGCTGCGTTAGCTGGCGGCAGATCGCCAGGCCCAACCCCGTGCCGCCGAATCGCCGCGTGATCGAACCGTCGACCTGTTGAAACGCCTCGAAGATCTCCGCCTGTTTCGCGGCGGGAATGCCGATGCCGGTATCACGGACTTCGAATCGCAAGCGCGATGAATCGGTGCAGGAGAGATGAATCCGGACCGTTCCGTTCGCGGTGAACTTTATTGCGTTTCCGGCGAGGTTGAGCAGAACCTGGCGGATGCGTGTATCGTCGGCGCGAAGCCACTCGGGAACGCCGGGGTCGACCACCAATTCGAAGGCCAGTTCCTTCTCGGCGGCGCGCGCCAGTAAGGTCCGGCGTACATCGTTGGCCAGCCGCTTTGGCGAAAAATCCGCCGGATGCAGATCCAGCCTCCCGGCTTCGATCTTGGAAAGATCGAGAATGTCGTTTAAGATTGTCAGTAACTGTTCGGCTGAATCTTGCACGATGGCGAGCTGCTCGCGCTGATCCGGATCGGTCGCCGCATCGATCGCCAAATTCGTCATGCCGATGATTCCGTTCATTGGCGTGCGAATCTCGTGGCTCATGTTGGCGAGGAATTCGCTTTTGAAACGGCTTGCCGACTCGGCCTTTAGTCGCTGCTCATCGAGTTCGGCGGTGCGCTCGGCGACTGCGCGTTCCAGGCGTTCGCGTTCCAGGCGGGCGCGTTTCGTTCGCGCATCGAAAACCGCGAAGGCCGCGGCTAGAGCGGCGAGGCCGACCATTATCCGGAGCGGTGCGGTTTGCCACCACGGGGCCTCAATGGAAAATTCAAAATACGCTGGGTCGCTCCAGGCTTCGGCGCGGCCGCGCGCCTGCACTTCCAGCTTGTACGAGCCGGCCGCAAGAGACGGGAAATTCACTTCGCGTTCGGCCGTCTCCACCCAATCGGTTGCGTCAACGAATCGGTGCCGGAAAGTCAGGCCGTGGTCGGACAAATAGTTCGGCGCGCCGAAAGACACGCGCAGCGTATCGATACCGGCCGGCGCCTTCAGAGCCGCTTGTCCAGGCAGCCAGTTTTGGCCGCCGAGTCTTGCCGAGGTGATTACAGCAGATGGGACGACCGGCGGTTCGTCCCGCAATCCCCGGCGCAACGACAGACCGCGGCTGGTGCCGATCCACATCGAGCCGTCGTCGCCGGCGTAGACCGCCTCGGTATTGGTGTCGTCCCAGGCGAGTCCGTCGCGCATATCGTAATGACGCCACTCCTGCCCGTTGTAGGTCTCGACTCCCCGATCCGTCCCCGCCCAGAGCGCACCAGCCCGGTCGAAACTCAGAAAATACGCGAACGTGTTCTCCGGTCCCTGGCCCGATCTGAAATGAGTCGCGCCCTCGACTCCTAGCGGAGTGACGCGCAAACGGGTGAAGGCGAGCGAGTGTGCATACGCCACCCAAATGTCGAACTTATCCAGCGGACCGTTGAACCGCCGGTCGGGTACGGCGATCGCAAAGACGTCGTCCGACAACAGACCGGCCGCGGTCGAGTAGTGTTTCCATTCGCCCGCGCGGCGGCGAAACAACCCGTTTCGCGACGTCATCCAAAAATCGCCGTTGCTGTCCTCCCGAAGAATCAAGGCGTCAAGCGGGTCGGCCGGCAGTGGCTCTTTGATTGCCCGACGCGCGGCCACGTCCATCCGGTACAATCCGCTTGGCCCCACGGCGCACCAGACCAGACCTTGCCGGTCGATGACGGTACTCTTGATGCGGTCCTCCGGAAGGCCGGCCCAGTTCCGCTCGAACGCGCGGGTCGACGGATGATAACGCGCCAAACCGCTCGGCGAAAACCCGAGCCACAGTGCGCCATCCGGCGCGCGCCGCAACGTGCGAACAACGTCGGACCCAGTCGCTCGCTCCAGGCGAAACACCCATTGTCCACCGGTTCGCTCCCCCCGGTACAACCCGCCGCGCGTGCCGACCCAGATCAGCTTGCTCGACTCCGGCGCTATGCCCCAGACGCTTGTGTAGTCGAGGCCTTCGGACTGATCGAAATTCTCCCACACGCCCCTTCCGTATTGGCGCTGCACGCCGGCGCCGATCGATGCGATCCACAACGAGTCGTGATCTTCCACCAGATCGGCCGCTTCGGCCATCAGTCCTTCGCGCTGTCCGAAAACACGGCAGAGCGGAACGGCCTTCATGGCCGCATCGCACTCGGCAAAGCCGTCACGGGTTCCCAGCAGAACGTACCCGCGCGAATGCGCGACGACCCTCCCATAACGGAATGAGTCGAAGCGCCATCCAGGGTACGGATCGGCGAAACGGCCCAGCTTTGCATCGAAGCGCCGCAAATGCTGATTGGACCGCGCCCAGATTGCTCCGTCGTGCGTCCGCGTAATGCTCTCCCAGTTGCTCTCCGGAACACCCGCTTCGACGCCAAATGCATCCACCGACGCTCCCCGAAGCCGCAACAGTTTGCCGCCCTCGCTGAACCAGATGCTGCTGTCGGCCAAGTCGAAGTAAACCGAATACACCGGGCCATTCCGCCGCCGCCAGTTCATTGTGCCGTCACGCCACTCGGCAAGCCCGGAATTGGTCGCGATATACACCACGCCTGCCGGCGTCGACGTGAACGGTTGCGCTCCGGTCGATACCGCGCCTTCGAGCGGTATCGACCGCGGCAACCACTTGTCCATGCGAACCGTTTCCGTTCGCGTGCCGATCCAGATCGCCCCATCCGGTGCCTGATGCAGCGCGTGAATGTAATCGTGCGCCGCGGGCCCGCCATTCACGCGGTGTTCGGCGAAGGTGCGCCCGTTGAAGTAGTACAAGCCATTCTGCGTTCCGGCCCACAGGAACCCATCCCGGTCGCGTAGTAGTACTTGTACGCCTAGGCTTGTAAGGCCTTCCGGCGCGCCGTAATGACGAATGGCAAAGTGCTGCGCCTGTACGGCGACAATACACACCAATGCCAAGATCGGAGTCCTCACGTGTACCCTTATCGGTAGATTCCGATAATATCCAATTAAATGGGTGCTCCGCTTGGGTTACCGAATAATCGAAATCGTCGCAGTATTGGAGCTGGGTGTGTCACCGACTCGCAGTACTACGGCCTGATCACCCGCTGCCGTGTCGAGAGCCAAACGAATATTCGCCTGCAATAGTCCGGAGACCAACCCTGGCGATCCGCCGGCATATACTACGTCGGCCTCACGACCGCCTACCGTTACGCGCACAGGTAGTACAGGGCGTCCCGGATCGTTCCCTTGCAGCGAACCGTCAATATTTGCCGGCACGGTACGTCCCTCGCCTGTCGCGAACAGCACGACCACCGATCCCGCGCGCGCCGGATTCGCCGCGCCGTTCAGAGATCCATCCTGATTTAACGCCGCCGCCTGGCCGCGCCCTGTGGCATTTCCGGTGAACAGTCCCGGCGCCGCGGGCGCCACCACATAGTCGTTCGCGGCCGACCGTACTCCGCTGGCATCAACAACGACATCGACCGTTGTTCGGCTGCCGATGTCATAAGGCACAATCGCGCCGATCTGCGTCGCACTGACATACAACAACGGCGCTGCAATTCCGCCGAACAACACGCGCGTGCCCGCCAACGCCGTCGGAATCCGGCGATTGTTGTCGAGCAGGAACGGGGCGATGGTCGCCGGCCCCATGCGCTCGCCGAAGATTGTCACGATTTGGCCCGGAGCGATCGAACCGGCGGCGAACGACGCTCCGTTCACCACGCCGTTCCGCGAAATCACGGGACGCGCCGCGCCAACCGTAATCGTAAGCGGAAATTCCACAGTGCGCGCGGACGCGTCAGTCAATCGTACTGTCGCGGTTGTCTGTGAGGCTGCTGCCGGAGTGCCCGACAGTATGCCGTCCTCCGACAACGCGATGCCCGTGGGCAAAGTTCCCGCGATGACGCTCCAGCGGAACGGCGCCGTGCCTCCTTCGACGCTCAACACAACACGCGCCGCTTCTTGCGCGAACACGGACACGGTCGCCGGTCCGGTGTACCGCAGACTGCCAACCGCGATCGTAAACGTCTTTGACGCCGACAACCCGGTCAAGTCGATCACTTGTACTGTGAACAGAAAACTGCCCGCGGTCGTCGGCGTACCCGCGACTTCGCCCGTCGACGACAAAGTCACGCCGGGTGGCAGTGATCCAAGGAATCGGTACGAGTACGGCATGCGGCCGCCTTGTACGTTGATCTGCTGGCGATACGGAACCCCGATCGATGCGCCGGGTAGCGAGTCGGTACGAATCTCAATCGGCGCCGGTGTGTTCTCGACCGTGATCGTCATTTCGCGGTCCTGCGCTCCGCCGAACTTGTCCACGGCGCGCAAGGTGAAGGGAAACGAGCCCGACACTGTCGAGGTCCCCGTAATTCGTCCGGTCGCCTCATCGAGTGTGAAACCCGGTGGAATCGGCCCGCGCCGGACGCTCCACAGATGGGGTGGCGCGTCGCCGAATATTGCCGGCGTCGCCGAATACGGAATTCCATTGAATGCGTTCGGCAGCACGGCCGATGCGATCAGCGGTCCTTGGACGCGGATGACGTAGTTCCTCGTCACCTGTTCGCCTTCGAAGTTCCTGCCGCGCACGCGGAAGGCCCATGCGCCTCCCGGCGCCTGCGGGATTCCGTACAGCCGGCCCGTGATTTCAAGAATCAGGCCTGTTGGAAATCGTCCCGATGCCGCGTCGTAGGCGACCTCGGTGAATTCGCCCGGCTGCGAAATCAGATTGTTGTACTCCGTGTTCACGCGCGCGGGCAGCAGTTCCGTATATGTCTCGCCTTCTCTTCCTACCGCGATCACAAGAAACGGCACGCACGTCTGCGCGCGTGTCGAGTCACTGACGCAAATGAACTGCCGGTGCTCGCCGACTTGCGGAATGATGCCGCTCAGCTCGCCCGTCGCCGCGTTCAGCGACAGGCCCGGCGCGAGCGTCGTCTCTTCCTGCACCGTGAACCGGTAGGGCGGAAGTCCTCCAGTGGGCGTGAACCGGTACGAAAAGCGCTGGGCCGCCGTCGCATACCGGAACATGTCGTAGGTGCTGAGGGTCAGCGTCGAGAACTGGCCAAACGCGGCCAGCGCGGTTACGGCGAAAAGAAAGAGACGCATGCGAAAATACCTCTCGCGAACAGCGTAACAAAAAATAGCGAAAATGTTTTAGAAAAATTACTGCGCCGCGCGGCCGCGCAGCAACATCGCTTTTGATTCGCCTTCCACTGTTTCCGTCCACCCAACGAAGATGCGGCCCGAGAGGCCCAACACCGCCGATGGATACGTCGGTGTCGACTTGCCTTCGCCCGCCCGCACCAACTGACTCATGGAGCCGTCGCCGCGGATCTCTTTGTAGTAAACGCCCATCTTTCCCCAGCCGCCCTTGGCTTTCGCGTCGCGCGCCTGAAAGACCACCGCCATGCGGTTCTCGTTTACGGTAATTTGCGGGTGAGTCGGGTCGGTCGTTCCCGCCGATATTTTCGTGCGTTGGCCCCAGGTCTTGCCGCCATCGGCCGACACGGCGAGATAAATCGACGGATCGTTGGCGCCTTCGGTGAAGTAGGTGATGTACAACTTGCCATTCATCGACACCATCGCCGGGCCGACATGCGGGCAGCCCTTGATCTTCCAGCCGTCCTTGAACACGGGCGCCGGCGCGGTCCACGTGTCGCCCTTGTCCTCGCTAACCGCCGAGTAGATATCGCGGATATCGCCTTTCTCCACGAATCGCCACGCGAGAATCACGCGGCCGTTGATGAAGCCCCACGCCAGCCGGCAGCATGGGCACACGTTAGTCGAAACGCGCACGTTCTTCGACCACGTCCTCCCGCCATCGGTCGACTTCGTCATGTAGATCGACGTCGTGCCGCCCGTCGCGCCTTCGGTCGTCGAGCGCCCATCGCGGCCATCGAGCCAACCGATGTAGATGGTTCCGTCCGGCGCTACCGCCGCCGTCTGGAAGCCATGGCTCACCGGCTTGTTGTCGTCGTTCACCGTTACCGCGGGACTCCAGGCCGTTCGCATGGAAGCCGCGCGTGAGAATCGCACCACCGATCCCTCGGGGCTCTTGGGATCGCGCGCGTTCCACACGGCATAGAGAGTCGATTCATCCGGCGAGGTTAGCAACTGCGGCGAGTTCTCGCCATGATCGGACACCTCGCCCGGCACGTGGTTCACTCGCATGCTCTCGGTGAACGACTCCCCGAGATCGGGCGACGATTGAAACATCAGATCCGAGCCCGTTGTCTTGATAAGCACAAGACCCTGCGCGCGGCGCGCGTAGAATTTTGGACTCTTGCCCGCGCCGAGCGATTGCGCCTCCGGCTCGAACGTTGCTTGAAAAGCCCGCGGCGGAAGTTTTCCTTCCGCCGCGGAGGCAATGGCCGTGCAGAGGGAGATCGTGAAGAGGAATGGGCGTAGCATAGACGGCTCCTGGATTAGAAAGTCAGACGCAAAGCCAGTTGATGCTGGCGGGAATCGAACGCGGCCAGCGACTGGCCGAAGTTGGCGGAACTCAGCACGCCATCAGGCACATCGTAGTTTGCCGTGTTCGTGATGTTGTAGGACTCGGCGCGGAATTGTAGCTTCCAGCGCTCGGAAATTTGGAAGTTCTTGAAGAGCGAGATGTTGCCGGAAAGCAGTGTGTCGCCGCGTTCCGTGTTGCGGCCGATCGTACCGAAAACACCCCGGGCCGGGGTCAATTGGGCCTTGGTAAAGCCCGGCGCGACATCGATCGCACGGCGTGCGACCGGCCTGCGAAGCAGC
>VFZQ01000128.1 GCA_016871135.1 Acidobacteriota bacterium
TGAGACGCATGGCACGGCTTATTGGTTTTTCCGTAATCAGGACTTCAGCGCCCGCGACCGTTACGCGGCGATCAATCCGAAAGAGCGGCGCGATCAATTCGGCGGTTCGCTGGGCGGCGCGATCGTCAAGGACAAGCTCTTTTACTTCACCAACATCGAACTGACACGCCGAAATTTCCCCCTCATCAACCGTCTGATCAATCCGGTCTTGTTTAGCTCCAACGGAGACTTCATCGGCGCCTGCACCGCGCCCGCCGCGGCTTGTACAGCGGCGAGGGGCATCTTCCCCCGGCAGTTCCAGACGCTGGAACGTACGGCCGACACGGAACTCGGCTTTGCCAAGATCGACTGGCGTCCGTCGGAGCGCAACAGCTTCACGTTCTCCGGAAACTACTTGCGCTGGGTGTCGCCGAACGGCATTCAAACGCAAGCCGTGCTAACTAACGGTAACGGCATCGGCAACAACGCGAACTCGACCGTGCGGACTCGTTACGGCAAGATCGGCTGGACTTCGATTCCAACCAACTCGATTGTGAACGAGTTCCGGTTTGGCTGGTTCAAAGATCGGCTATTTGACGACGTAAACCCCGCTCTGATTCCACCGGTAACTGGGCGCATCGGACTGACGGTGCAAGGGCAGGCCAATTTGGGTACTGCAATCGACTACCCTCGGCTGAATCCTTCCGAGCAGCGCTTCCAGTTCGTCGATACTCTGAACTGGACATCGGGCAAACACTCCTGGAAATTCGGCATCGATTTCGCCAACACCCAGGACTACCTCAACATCCTTCGCAATCAGTTCGGCAGCTACACGTATGCGAGCTTCACCGACTTCGCCTACGATTTTTCCCGCATCCAGAACCCGAACGGCCGTCCACTGGGCAAGGGCTGGCAGAGCTACTCGCAAACGGTCGGCAATCCAATTCTTGACTTCACGACGCGCGACCTCGGCTTGTTCGTGCAGGACCAGTTCCGAGCGACACAGAAGTTGACGATCAACTACGGCGTCCGCTATGAGTATGCGAACCTGCCCCAACCTTCGCAGGTCAATCCGGCGTATCCGCAGACCGGCGTGATCAACTCGCCAAAGAATAACTGGGCGCCTCGGCTTGGGATTGCCTACGCCTTGAATGACAAGACCGTGATTCGCACCGGGTACGGACTATTCTACGCCCGCTTCCCGGGCGCACTGATTCAGACGCTGTTCTTCTCGAACGGGCTGTATCAGCCCCAGGTGTTGCTGCAAAACGGCGACGCACGCGGCCCGGTCTTCCCGTCGCAGCTTCCGAATAGCTCGGCCGGCCTGCCAGGCGGCACGGTCAGCCTGACAATCGCCGACAAGAATTTTCGCAATCCGTATACGCAGCAGTGGGATCTTGCGATTGAGCGGCAACTTACCTCGACGCTCGGTTTGACCGCCAACTACATTGGCTCGCGCGGCGTGCGGATTTTCACGACACGCGATCTCAACATCGGCGGCTTCGGCGCGCCGGTGACCTACCGGATTCTTGATGAGGCGGGTAATCAGACAGGCACCTATACGACCAACGCGCACTACACGGCGAATCGCGTCGATCCCCGCTTCCAGCGCATCGTGCAAGTCGAAAACGGCGGCAACTCGTACTACCACGCCCTGGCGCTACAGTTGAACAAGCGCATGGCGAATGGGCTGATGGGTTCGGTCGCCTATACTTGGTCGCACGCCATCGACACCGCCAATCAAGGCGGCGGCAACAACGCGCTGTTCTTTGACACGATTCGGTCCACCTTTAACGGCGACTACTCGGGCGATAAGGGATCGTCGTCGCTCGACCAGCGGCACCGGATTGTGATCACTTCGTTGTGGGCCCCGCAGTATGGGCTAAAGTCATCGAATCAGATGGTGAAATGGGTCGCGGCGAACTGGCAGTTCTCGCAGATTACGACGCTGGCTTCCGGCCAGCCGAACACAGCGACGATCCGGGTCGCGGGCGCGCCGTACGCAGGGGCGGCCTTTAACACCACTCTAAACGGTTTGGGCGGTTCGTTTCGTGTGCCGTGGCTGCCTTTCTCGACACTGCCGCTTGACGCCGTCTACCGCACCGATCTTCGCATCACGAAGATCCTGCCGTTCAGCGAGCGAATCACCGGCATGTTTAACTTCGAGGCGTTTAATGTCTCGAATTCGCAATACAACACGGGTGAGTTCACCGAAGCGTTTAACCTCACCGCCGGCGTCATTCGGCCCACTATCGGCCTCGGCAACGGTACTGCCTCGCAAGGCTTCCCCGACGGAACCAACGCCCGCCGCGCCCAGATCAGCTTCCGGCTGATTTTCTAACAACCCAAAACCGTGAAGGGCCGGCCGTTCGCGGCCGGCTCTTCGCGTTTACAGGGTGTGTCGCCCAAGTCACGTCGTTTCGTCTCTGGCCGAGGTCGAAGTAGCGCCGCGTTGAAAAACACTGATCAGGTTTTGCTACAGTATCCGCTTGTAGGTAGAAGAGGAGAAATCACTCATGACATTCTGTCCCCAATGCGGCGCGCAAGTGCAAGGCGCCTTCTGCATGCGCTGCGGCGCGACGCTCGGCGCGGCGCCCCAACAACCTCCGCAACAGCAGTATCCCCAGCAACCGCAGCAGCAGCAGCAGTACCCGCAGCAGTCGCCGCCGCAGCAACAACAGTGGGGCCAGCAGCAGCAGGGTTATCCGCAGCAGCCGCCACCGGCCGCGTCAACCGGCGGGCTGGAAGAAAACGTCGCCGCCGCGCTCTGTTACGCGCTCGGATTACTGTCCGGAATCGCGTTCCTCGTGATCGAGCCCTTCAACACGAACAAGACCATCCGCTTCCATGCGTTCCAATCGATCTTTTTCGCGCTGGGCTACTTCGTGTTCTGGATCGCCTTCTCGATTTTCACAACCCTTCTGCGAGGTCTGCTGAATTACTCGCTCTGGTTCATTCCGAGTCTCCTAAGTCTGGCGGTTGGGCTGGCGTTCTTCGGTATGTGGCTGTTCCTGATGTATAAGGCTTACAACAAAGAACGGTTCAAGATCCCAGTGATTGGCGATCTCGCCGAAAAACAAGCGTAGCCGGATGACCGGTTCATACGTCTAGGAGAGGGTGACGATGATCCGCGACCTCTTCTTTTGTTCCGCCGCGCTATGCGCGCAGCAGTCGATCAAGCCGCCCGTAATCGGAGTGATCGACTTCTACGGCCTTCGCAAGGCCGACAAGGCACGGATCGAAAAGGCGCTCGAAGTCAAAGTCGGCAGCCCGCTTCCGCGGTCGAAAGGCGAGATCGAGCTACAGATCGAACTCGTCAACAATGTCGTGCGCGCCAATCTGGAAGCGATCTGCTGTGAGGGCGGCAAGGCCATTCTCTACGTCGGCATTCTTGAAAAAGGCGCGCCGACGTTCGACTACCGCGAGGCGCCAACGAACACGGAAATTCGCCTGCCCGAGGAGATCGTCGATACCTGGAATGCGTTCTTCGAACAGCTCAACATCGCCGTTCGCGATGGAAAAACCGCTGAAGACTTGACCAAGGGCCACAGCCTGATGGCGTACGCGCCCGCCCGCGCCGAACAGGAGAAGTTCCCCGCCTTCGCCGACAAACACCTCATCGCGATCCGCAACGTAATGCGCAACAGCGCCGACGAGACCGAGCGCGCGATCGCGGCGTACGTGATCGGCTATGTCACCGACAAGACCAAGGCGCTCGACGATTTGCTTTACGCGATTCGCGATCCGGACGACGGCGTACGCAACAACGCCACCCGCTCGCTGGCGGCGTTGACGGTATTGGCGAATCTGAGCAAGGACCCGGCGCTGAAGATCAGCCCGACCTGGTTCATCGAACAGATGAACTCGATCATATGGACGGATCGCAATAAAGCGTCGTTCGCGCTCGTGCCGTTGACCGAGGGCCGCGATGCCGGAACGCTGGCGCTTCTCAAAGAACGCGCGCTCGATGCAATGGTTGATATGGCGAGATGGAAATCGCTAGGTCACGCGCTGCCGGGTTTCATTTTGCTGGCGCGTTCGGCGGGCTGGGAAGAGAAAAAGATCCAGGACACCTGGGCCGCGGGCAAACATCTGGAAGCGGTCGACCAGATTCTAAAAGACTTCAGCAAGAAGAAGTAATCAGCGCAGGCCTTTGGGCTTCAGATACCCGATCAGCGCCGCCGGATCGTCGCTGATGATCGCGTCGGCTTTGGCGTCGATCATCCGCTGCCAATCGGCCTCGGTGTTGGCGGTCCACGGCACGACGGAGAGGCCGGCTTTGTGCGCCTCTGCGATTCTTTCCGGCGTCACCGTACTGTGATGCGGACTCAGGATCCCGGCGCCGGACGCCTTGGCCATCTCGAGGTAGTCGGGACTTTTTTCACTGGTATTGAATGGGAAAAGCGCCGAGAGCCGCATCTTCGGCGCGAGTTTCTTCATGGCATGCAGCGTGCGAAAGTCGAACGATTGCAGGATGACTCGATCTTCGAGTTTGTATTTTCGAACCACGGCGAGCATCAACTCGGCGAACCGTTCGGGCGTGGGCGCGAGGTCCGGCGTCTTGGGCGAGATCTTGGTTTCGATGTTGAAGTGGACTTTTGTCTTCGTTGCGAGTTTGAAGACGTCTTCGAGCCTCGGCACTTCGACGGCGACCTGCTTTTGCTTTGGGAAATCGGCGTGAGGTAGCGTCCCGCATTTCCACTTCCGCAATTCGGCATAGGTCATCTTGTGGATGGCTCGCTCGGCGCCGGCGGGGCCTACGCAGAGCTTCTGGTTCATCGTCGCGTCATGGGAAACGACGACGACCTCATCCTCGGTGACGGCGAGATCCATCTCGAGAACATCCACGCCGATCGAGAGCGCGTACTCAAAAGCCGGCAGCGAGTTTTCCGGATAGACGGCTCGCGCGCCGCGGTGGCCGTGTACTTCGATGCGGGCGGCGAGGGGAGTCATGAACGCAAGCAGTATAATCGAAATTCGCACACTCCGAGCGTACACTATGAACCGTAACGAATTCATGAAACACGCGGCCTTCGCGACCGCACTGAGCTACTCGAAAATTCTGGGCGCCAACGAGCGGGTGCAAATGGGTTACATCGGCCTCGGCAACCGAGGCGACCAAGTGCACGAGGGATTCCTCGAATACGGCGACGCGCCAACCGTGGCGATCTGCGATCTGCGCGAGGATTACCTCGATTTCGCCGCAAAGAAATCGCGCGCGACGCCAAAGCGATACGCGGACTATCGACGGCTGCTTGACGACAAAGACGTCAACGCGGTAGCCATCTCTTCGCCCGATCACTGGCATGCGCCGATGTTCGTCGATGCGTGCCGCGCCGGGAAAGACGTGTACGTCGAGAAGCCGTTATCCTTGACGGTGAGCGAAGGCCGCCGGATGGTGCAAGTAACGGGCGAGACCAAGCGCGTGGTGCAGGTAGGGATTCAGCGGCGTTCCTCGAAGTTCCTGCAAGAGGCGGTCGAGTACATCAAGACCGGAGCGTTGGGCAAGATCTCGACAGCGCGCGGATTTCATGTGCAGAACGAGTCGCCGAATGGAATCGGCAACGCCCCGAACGGGAATCCGCCATCCGCGGAGATGTGGGACAAATGGCTTGGCCCCGCGCCCAAGGTGCCGTACAACCGCAACCGCACCTTTTACAACTTCCGCTGGTTCTACGATTACTCGGGCGGGCAGATTACCAATTTCGGCGTGCATTACATGGACATGCTGCGCTGGGCCTGCGGCAAGGACACGCCGAAGGCGGTCGTGGCGATGGGCGGCAGGTACGGCGTCAACGATAATCGCGAAATCCCAGATACCTGCGAGGTGCATTGGGACTTCGGCGACATGATGATGAGCTTCGTCCAATACAACGCCAATGCCGCGCCGGCCGCCCCCCGCGGGGTCGAGATGGAAATCCGCGGAACGAAGGCGACGATGAACATCTATTCGAACCGCTGGGAGATTGTGCCCGAAAAAACGACGGAATTGCTGTTCGGCGCGCGCACGCCGCTCGACCGCACCGAAGAAAAGGCCTACAACCCGTCGAAGAAAACAACGATGGAACCGAAAACCGTCAACGGAACGACAAGCACCCCGCCGCACTGCCGGAACTTCATCGACTGTGTGAAGAGCCGCGCGAAGACGAACTGCACCATCGAAGACGGGCATACATCGACCGCGAACACGATCATCTCCCACATCGCGCTGCGCAGCCGAAGTTTTCTCGAGTGGGACGGAAAGGCGGAACGATTCACCAACAACGATACGGCGAATCGGTATCTGTCCTACAAGTACCGCGCGCCGTATAAGCTCGGTTAGCGGGTGGAGGCTCGCAGCGCGAGGCCCATCACGACCAAACCGCCGATCATGTACCAGGTGCCGGCTTGCAACGAGTCGAGGTGTACCGCGACGAGAATGCTTCTCGTAACGCCGAACAGCCCGGCGAACGTAGTCTGCAGCATCGCCGGCTCGTAATACCCGCCGGCGAGCGCTCCTGCCAACATGAATGTAACCGTTTTCGTCATGACTTGATTTTGCGGGGTTAGCAGACGTCTTCCAATAGACTTTTCAGCCATTTATCGCGTACTCGGGTAACGGCTAGTCGATGGTTCCTGGGTACCAGAAACGAGCACGACTCACGAGCTAGATCGCTCGTGAGTCGTTGAAAACAAGGCAGTTTACTGGTACTAGGCGCGAGCGCGGCCGACGACGCCGCCGCAGGAGCAACTCCGATAATGGCGCACCTACGGCTCCCTTGCCGCTCGAAACCCAACCATGCGAAACGCCTGAAAAGACGGCCAGGCGCCGCTCCGTGCGGCAGACCGCGCGTCGATAGCTTCGAAGAAAAACGACCCGCCGCGCAGGACGCGATACGCACCCTTTTCCGGACCCTTCGGATTTTTCTTCGGCGAGACGGAGTAGTAGCCGCGCGCGTACCAGTCGCTGCACCATTCGAGCACACTGCCGCCCATGTCCATCGCACCGTACGGAGAAGCGCCCTTGGCATAAGAGCCGACCGGCTTCACGGTGTCGTACTTCTGCGAGCCGACGATATTGGCGTAGCTCAAATCGACTGAGTTGCCCCAGGGAAATCGGCGCTGGTCGGTTCCGCGCGCGGCCTTTTCCCATTCGGCTTCGGTCGGAAGACGGTACTTCTTGCCGGTCTTCGCGCTCAGCCAGTTGCAATAGGCGGTCGCCGCGTCCCAATTGACGCCGATGACCGGGTAGTTGTCGCTGTCGGGCGTGCCGCCGCCGTGATTGGCCCCCTGATTCCAATAAGGGCTTTGGTCTTTCGGAACCGCTCGCCGGCCGGGCCAGAGTTTGGGATCGTCGTAACCGGGATCGTTTTGAAATTTCTTCCAATCGCCGTTGGTGACTTCGAATTTGCCGATGTAGAAGGCGTCGACGTAGACGGCGTGAACCGGCTTTTCACGCGGATCGCCCTCCTTGAAGTTGTCGCCCATCTTAAACTCACCGGCGGGGACGAGGAGGAAATCGCCGTAGCCGTCGTTAACTTTCTTCGGGACGTCGGCGGCAAGAGCGACGCTGGCCGCCAATAGGTAGATCGCCTTCACTTCGCGCCTCCAAAGTAGCCGTTCAAATTCAGGAAGTGCTTGAACGCATCCATCCATGGACTGAATTCCGGGCTCTTCGATGCCGCCCCAAAGCCGTGGCGGCCTCGCTGATAGACATGCAACTCGGCGACAGCGCCCGCGCGATTCATGTCGAGAAATAGCTGGGCCGTGCCGTTGGCGGCGCCGGGATCGTGGGCTGCCGAGAGCAGAAAGGTCGGTGGGAATTCTTTCAACTTCTCGGTCGCCGAGGCGCGCCCCGGGCCATAGACGAGCAACAGAATATTTGGTTTGGAGTTGAAGCGGTCGACCGGATCGGAGGCGTTCTGATCGCCGGGGCCCGAGGCGGCCGTGACCGCGCGGGCCATCGACGAACCGGCGGAGAAGCCGGCGAAGGCGATGCGATTCGGGTCGATGCCGAACTCTTTGGCGCGGGAACGGACGAGGCGCATGGCACGGTTGCCGTCGGCCACGCGGGCGGCCTCGTCGTAGCGTGGCGAGAGCCGATACGTCAGCACAAAGGCAACCGTGCCCCAGTCGTTCATGCGCTCCGCGACGTCTATGCCTTCCAGCCCGTACATCAGCATGATGTTCGAACCGCCGGGCGCGATAACCACCGCCGAGCCATTGCGTTTGTTCTCCGGCGGCGCGAAAACCGTGAGGAACGGTCCGTCCAGCGGACCGTCGCCGGCAGCCATGGGAACTTTCCCGGGCTCCCAAAGATGAATATTGTAGTTCTCTTCGCCGGCCAACAGGGCGGGCGCGAGAAGCGCGAGAAAGAGCAGCGTATATCGCATCAGAAATGCAGTCTCCAAATTTCATGGCGTGCTTGTCAAGGGGCGATTCGCGTACCATAGAGGTCTGGCCCCTATGACCGCGGTTGAGGAATTGACAAGTACCGAGTCGCTCGACGAGCCGCTCTACCATGTCGTACTTTTGAACGACGACGATCATACCTACGGCTACATCCTCGAGATGCTGGGCAAGTTGTTCTTCTATCCTGCAGCAGAGGCGATGCGGCACGCGGTGGCAATCGATACGACGGGGCGGAGCATCGTAATGACTTGTCCGAAGCCCGAGGCCGAGTTCGCGCGGGACCAGATTCACGGATTTGGGCGCGATCCGCGCGTGCCGGCCTGCAAAGGGTCGATGTCGGCGGTCGTGGAGCCGGCACGGTGACGGCGGCCTTGGTAACGGGCGCTTCGCGCGGAATCGGCCGGGCGATTGCGCTGCGATTGGCGCTGGACGGCGTGGCCGTTGCGATTAACTACGCCAAGAACGAGGCGGCCGCGGTTGCGGTTGCCGAGAAGATCCTGCAAGCCGGCGGACGCGCGCGGCCGTTTCGCGCCGAGGTGGGGGATGCGGCACAGGTCGAAGAGATGTATCGCGGTATCGAGAGCTGGATCGGTCCGGTGTTGATCGTCGTCAACAACGCCGGGCTGTTGTACGCGGGCAGTGTGGACCGATATTCGGCCGATGAGTTCGACGCCATGGTCAAGACGAACGTGAACGGCGTCATCAACTGCACCCGGGCCGCGGTCGCCGGTATGCGCGCGGCGCGGGACGGCCGTATTGTCAATATCAGCTCGATCGCAGCAGCGGGTACTTCTGCCGCCGGCACCACCTACTACGCCGCCACCAAAGGCGCGGTGGAAACGCTCACACGCCGGTTCGCGCTCGAACTGGGCCCTTCGGGCATTCGCGTGAACGCCGTCGCGCCGGGGTTTGTCGTTACGGATATGGTCGACGCGCTCGGTACGCCCGAAGAGCGCGCGGCGCGGCTGGCCAACATGGCTTCGCGTGCGGTTTTGGGACGAGTGGGAACACCGGAAGACATCGCCGAGGCGGTGGCTTTTCTAGCTTCCGATTCCGCTCGTTTCATTTCCGGACAGATTCTGGCCGTCGACGGCGGGCGAACGGACTATCTCAGTCATTAAATTGACCTTATGCCCAAGTATTTTGGGCCGAAGAGCAACTTTTCGCCTTTCGGCAACGTATAATACAGTTCACTCATTTTTGAGGGAGGATTCCTTGCATTCGAAACCGCTCATTTCTCTGCTCGTAGCGGCAGTCTGCTGGTCTCAGCAGCCAGCCGCTCAGCAGCAACTGAAGATAAACGTAGTCCAAGGCGAAGGCGCGACGAATAACACAAGTCGCATGATCGCCGCCCAACCAACCGTCGAAGTCGTCGACGGAAGCGGCAAACCGGTCGAGAACGCCGAGGTCACGTTTGAGACACCTCGGTCTGGGCCAACGGTAGTGTTCTTCGGCGAAATGCGCCGTAACACCGTCCGGACCGATGCCAAGGGCTTGGCGCGTCCTTCGATGCTGACGCCCAATGATCAGAACGGTAAGTTTCAAATTAGAGTCCAAGCCAAGGCCGGCAACAGCTTTGCCGAGACCGTTGTGAACCAAACCAACACGCCTGGGCCGGGCTGGAACGGCAGCAGCGCGGCGAAGAAGAACAACATGACCAAGATCCTACTCATCGGCGCGGCAGTTGCCATCGTCGGCGGCGTAGTCGCCGCGAAGACCGGCGGGTCTTCGGAAACATCAGCCGCCGC
>VFZQ01000129.1 GCA_016871135.1 Acidobacteriota bacterium
AGCTTACGTCGACCGAAGCGAAGGAAGAGAAGGAGGAAGCCAAGTGAGCAACATCCTGGCCATCGCCCAAAAAGAGATAAAGAGCTATTTCGTTTCGCCCATTGCGTACGCGCTGCTGGGCATTTATGCATTGATCTGCGGCTGGTTCTCGCTCATCGCGATCGCGAACTTCATTGAGATGTCGCAGATGCAACAAGGCGCCGCGGATCTGAACGGGTATGTTATCGCGCCGGTGATTGCGAACGCGGGCGTGTTGTCGTTGTTCCTGGCGCCGATGATCACGATGCGGCTGTTCGCCGAGGAAAAACGTATGGGCACGATCGAACTGTTGATTACGTCGCCGATCACTGATTTGGAGATTATTCTCGGCAAGTGGTTAGGCGCAATGGGCATGTACTGCTCGATGCTCCTGATCAAGCTGCTGTGCCTGAGCTTTGTATTCATCTTCGGCAACCCGGACTATCGTCCGCTGCTAACGGCGTATCTGGGCATGTTCCTCCAAGGCGGCGCGCTGCTGTCGATCGGTATGTTTGTGTCGAACACGACGCGCAATCAGATCGTGGCCGGTACGGTGATGTTCGGCTTGTCGCTGCTGATGTGGACGTTCGATTGGGCGACGACGTTTAAGAGCGACGGATGGGCGAAGGTGATTTCGTATCTATCCCTCACTTCTCACTTCAATTCGTTTTCACGCGGCGTACTGGATTCCAAGGACGCGATCTACTTCATCTCGGTCATCGTGCTGGGCATGTTCCTGACGGCGCGGTCGCTTGAGTCGCTGCGGTGGAGGTCGTAACGATGGCATCACGGCAATCGAAATTTGCATCGTACACGGCGCTTTACGGCGCGGTGGTTGTGGCGATTCTGGTAATCGTCAATATGCTGGCCGACCGGCACAACAAGTCGTTCGATACGACGGCGAATAAGAAGTACTCGTTGTCGGAGCAGTCGGAAAAGATCGTCAAGAATCTGAAGGGCGAGATGAAGGCGTACTACTTCGACCGCACCTCACGATTTGAAACGCAGCGCGGATTGCTCGACCGGTACGCGAATGCTTCGTCGAAATTCCAGATCGAGTACATCGATCCGGACAAGGATCCGCAGAAGGCCCGCGCGCTTGGCGCGCGTAACTACGGCACGCTCATTCTCGACAACGGCGTGAAGAAGGAAGAAGCCAAAGCTGTCACAGAACAGGAAATCACCGGCGCGATGGCGCGCATGCAGCAAGCCGGCGAGCAGACGGTCTGTGCGCTGGACGGGCATGGTGAGCGGTCGCTCGACGGCGCGGATCCGGGCAGCCTCGGCAGCGCCAAACAGTCACTGGAACGCAACAACTACAAGACGCAGACCGTGAAAGTGCAGGAGAAGGCAGCCATTCCGGAAGCCTGCACAATACTGTTGGTGGCGGGTCCGAAGCGCGAATACAACGATGACGCGATCGCCGCGATCAAAGGCTTTGTCGAAAAGGGCGGCGATGCGATGTTTCTGCTCGCGCCTGCGTTGAAAGGCGCCAATGAAGAGACCGACAACGATCCGAAGTTGAATGCGTTGCTAGGCGGCTGGAATATCGAGGTTGAGAACAATTTCCTGCTCGACGCGGATGGCCGAGCGGTGGTCGTGGGCGACGAATACTCTCAGCACCTCATCGTTCGCGATATGAGCAGGCTGGCGGTGATTATGCCTCTGGCGCGCAGCTTGAATGTGAAGACGGGCGCCGAGAAGTTGATCTCTTCAGCGGGCGATGCGATCGGCACCAAGACGCTCGACATCGCCAAGCTGCAAGGCGGAACGATGCCGGCGGCCGATTTTAAAGGCCCGTTTGTCGTCGCCGCGGCAACAACGGTGGGCGGCGGTGGCGACCAAAAGAAACAGGGCCGCGTGGTTGTAACTGGCTCGGTCGATTGGGCCAGCGCCGCGATGTTCAACCGCTACGGCAACCGCGATTTGTTCCTGAACATGATGAACTGGCTTTCGGCCGATGAAGACTTGATTTCGATTCGTCCGAAGGAGCCGGAAGACCGGCGGCTGAGTGTGCGCCCGACGCAATTCTGGATCCTCTACGTCACAAGCGCTCTGCCCACGCTTGCCGTGCTGGCTGGCGGCATTTTCGTTTGGCTGAAGCGGAGGTAGTCAGGCATGGAGCCGAAGCGATTGATGCTGGCCGCGCTGGCGCTGGTGGCGCTTTCGGGCGCGCTGTGGTGGTCGAACAAAGAAGAAGCCAAAGGCGAGAAGAAGCCGGGGCCGGACGATGCACCAAAGATTCTTGAGATCGCGCAGGACCAGATCGTCAAGATCGAATTGAAGCGGCTGGGAGCGGAGCCAGTGCTTCTGGAGAAGTCCGCTTCATGGGCGTTGAAGGCGCCGAAGGCGTTGGGCGCGGATCAGGATGCGGCGGCGGCGGTTGCGTCGGCGCTGGCCGTGTTAAGTTCGGACCGGCTGGTGGCGGACAAGATCGATAACGCCGATGCGTATGGCCTGAATCAGCCCATGATGACCGTAATCGTCACGCGCAAAGACGGCAAGACGCACACGCTGCAACTAGGTTCTGATACACCGTCGGGCTCGGCGACTTACGCGCGTGTGGAGGGCGATCCGAAGCTCTACACGGTAGCGACGTTTACGAAGACGTCGCTCGATAAGACCTGGCGCGATCTGCGCGATAAGCGGTTGCTGCCGTTCGATGGCGAGAAGTTGACGCGCGTGGAGACGACAGCCAAGGGCACGACGATCGAATTCGGCAAGAACAACGCCAATAACTGGACGATGCTCAAGCCGAAGGCGCTGCGCACCGATAACTTCGCGGCCGAGGAGCTTGTGCGCAAGCTGAAGGAAGCGAAGATGGAGGTGACCAACGACGTCGAGGAAGAGGGCAAGTGGCCGGCGAAATTTGCGGCGGCCGCGGTTGTCGGCGCGGCGAAGGTGACCGATCAGAAGGGCACGATGTCGATCGAGATTCGCAAGGACAAAGACAATGCGTATTTTGCGAAGTCGTCCGCGGTTGAAGGCATCTTCAAGACCACGCAGGAGGCCGGTGAGGCGCTAGGCAAGGGCGTCGACGACTACCGCAACAAGAAGCTGTTCGAGTTCGGATTCACCGAGCCGGATCGCGTGGAAGTGAAGCAGGACGGCGCGGTTTACTCTTTCTCGAAGGTCAGCAACGACTGGAAAAAAGACGGCAAGTCCGTCGAGCCGGGGCAGATCCAGCAGGTGATCGACAAACTGCGCGACCTGGCTGCGACGAAGTTTGCCGACGCTGCCACGGGCGCTGTGTATGCCGAGTATTCGGTGAAGGCCGAGAAGGTCGTAGTCACCAAACAAGGCGAAACCTTCTACGGTAAGCGCGCCGATAGCAATGAAGCCGCAGTGCTGGATGCGTCCGCGCTGACCGAGATCAAGACGCTGGCCGCCGCGGTGAAAGAGCCGGCTGCTTCCGCCAAGCCGGAAGAAAAGAAGAAGAAATAGTTTGAACGCGCTCCTCACCGATCTCTACCAGCTCACGATGGCGGCGGGCTATTACGAGGCTGACAAAACGAAGGAGCGCGCGACGTTCGAGTTGTTCGTGCGGCGACTGCCGTACAATCGCAACTACTATCTCGCTTGCGGCATTGAGCAGGCGGTCGATTATCTTCTGAAACTGCGGTTCACTTCGGAAGAGGTCGACTGGCTGCGGAAACAGCCGCAGTTCACGCGGGTGAGTCCGGGATTCTTCGACTCACTGCTCGACTTCCGCTTCACCGGCGATGTTTTTGCCGTGCGCGAAGGAACGCCGGTGTTCGCGGGCGAGCCGATTCTAACGATTCGCGCGCCGATCATCGAAGCGCAGATTCCAGAGACGTATTTGCTGGCGACGATCGGCTTTCAAAGCTCGATTGCGACCAAGGCGTCACGCATCGCCGAAACGGCGGCGGGGCGTTCGGTGGTAGAGTTCGGCACGCGGCGCGCGCATTCGCCGCACGCGGGATTGTTGGCGGGCCGCGCGGCATACATCGGCGGCTGCACGGGCACAAGCAACGTCGAATGCTCGCACCGTTTCGGGATTCCGATGTTCGGGACATCGGCGCACTCGTGGGTGATGTCTTTTGCCAGCGAGCGCGGGGCGTTCGAGCAGTTGCAGGCGCTGCTCGGCGATGCGACGGTGTATTTGATCGACAGCTACGACACGCTGCAGGGCGCGCGCACGGCTAGCGAAATCGGGAAGCCGATGTGGGGCGTGCGTCTGGACAGCGGCGACTTGATTGAGCTGTCGCGGAAGGTGCGGCAGATTCTCGACGATGCCGGTTATCGCGATGCGAAGATCATGGCCACGGGCGATTTGAACGAGTACCGCATTTTGGAACTCTCGGCGGCGAACGCGCCGATCGATGTTTACGGTGTCGGTACGGATTTAGCGACGTCTGCCGATGCGCCGTCGATGGGCGCCGTGTACAAGATGGTGGAGTTAGAAGTTGAGGGTATCAAGCGGTACACGGCGAAATACAGCGATAAAAAGGCCACGCGTCCTGGATCGAAGCAGGTGTTTCGATACAGCGATCACGACATGATCGGCTGTTCCTGGGAGTGCCCATCGTGTCCGGAGGGTTCGCGGCCTTGCGAGGCGCTGCTGCGGCCGACAATCATCGGCGGCCAGTTAGTGGAACCGCTGCCGGATATAAACGCGGCAAGGGCGCATGCATCGGCTTCGCTGGCGCGGTTGCCAAAAGCGATCAAGAGTTTGTACGCACCCGAAGACGCGCCGTGGCAGGTTGTCTACAGTGAGGAAATGAAAAAACTCGAAGAACGCGTGAAGCGCAATTATGGAGCGGGCCGGTGAAGGCGGTTTTTGTCGACATCGACACGCAGCTCGATTTCCTGTTTCCAGCAGGGGCGCTGTATACGCCGGGTATCGAGTCCATTTGCGGCAATCTGGCGAAACTGACGGCGCATGCGGTGCGCGTTGGTATTCCAATCATCTCGACAATGGATGCGCACACCGAAGACGACGCCGAGTTCAAACAGGGCTGGCCGCATCATTGCGTGAAGGGCACGCTGGGGCAGCGCAAGTTATCGACGACGATCGCCGCGCGCGGGCAGCAGATTGTTGAGAAGCAGACGTTCGATTGTTTTTCGAATCCGCGGATGGCGGAGTTGCTGTTTGAAATGCAGCCGGACCGCGTCTACGTCTATGGTGTCGTTACCGATGTGTGCGTGATGCACGCGGTAGATGGGCTGCTGGCGCGGAACTATCAGGTGTCGATCGTTAGCAACGCGATCTACGCCTACGATGCCGGCAAGGCCGAGACGTGCCTCGGCCAGTGGCGCATGGCGCACGTCAAGTTTCCGACTACCGCATCACTTTGCGGGTGAGACTTCCAGGCGCAGCGCGTCTCTGTAGAGGCGATCAAGCCCGTAGTATTCGCGCGCTTTTTCGCTGAAGATGTGGATGATGCAGGCGCCGTAGTCCATAAGGATCCATTCGGCGTTGGTGAAACCTTCGACGGCGATGGGGCGATCACCCTGCGCCTTTAGTTGCTTTTCGATCTCGTCGGCAATGGTCTGATTCTGGCGTGGATTTCGCCCGTGGCAAATGACAAAGACATCGGCGATTGAGGTGACTCCTCGCAGATCGAACGCTTGAATATCGATCGCTTGTTTCTCATCGGCCGCGCGAACGGCGGTGAGCCATCTGGAGTCCAAGTCTTCGGGCGAGGGGTCAAGCGCTTCTTCGACTACTTCCGGTGTTGGTGGGGTGACGCGCTTCTGCGGCTTTCGAGTGGTCCTGGTACCCGGCAAATACTGCTCCTCTGCAATGTCGTACTACAATCAAGATATCATGCGGTTTCCGCGCTTGACGAGTGCGATTGCGCTTTTCGCGGCGGTGTCGATGGCGGCGCCGGAGACGGCGGCGGTGCGCTCGGCGCGCGAAACGCTCGATCAAACGCGCAAGCTGGCCGCGGCGGGAGCGGCATCGCGCAAGCAGTTGGAAGCGGCCGAGCGGGCGTTGGAACAGGCGAAAGACGACGCCCTGCTCGCGTCGACGATCGATGCGCAGTTGTCGGTCGAGGACCTAACCGAGGAGCAGTCGGGCGAGATCATCGCCGCGGCCAAGCGCGGACTGGCGCGCGAACTGGCGCGGCTGGAGGCGCACGCAAAGTTGGTTGGCGAGGGTGTCGCGCCGAGGACGTCGCTGCAGTCGTTTGAGCTCGATATTGAGCGCGCGCGGAGGATCGTCGATGTCGCGGAAGAACGTGCGAAAAGTTTACAAGAGATTGCGTCAATGATCCGCGCCGAGGAAGAAGCCGCCGATACGCCAACGCCCGATGTGCCATCGATCGCCGACGGTCCGATTCAGCGTATCACCCGATACAAAGGCACGATGAAGTTTGACAACGAAGAGTTGCGGGCGATAGTGCTGGAGTTCGAGAAGAAGTTCGACCGGAAGCTGCCGGTCAGCGCGCGCGGCGCAACGGCCCTGCACCGTTCGATGGGTTTCGATCACACTGGGCGCGTCGATGTGGCGGTGAATCCCGATCAGGTCGAAGGGCGCTGGTTGATGCGTTATCTCGAAAAGAAGGACATTCCGTTTTTTGCGTTTCGGACGTATGTCAAGGGCCAGGCCACGGCGCCGCATATTCACATCGGCCCGCCATCCACGCGCATCCGCGCGACCGACTAAATTTCAATGAATAACCCCACTCTGCGAGTCATGATCTCCGACGCCGAGATTGCCAAGCGCATTCACGAGCTCGGCGCCAAAATCACCGAGGACTACAAGGAAGGCGACCTCGTGCTGGTCGGCATCTTGAAAGGCGCGTTTATCTTCGTCGCCGATTTGGCGCGGGCGATCAACCGGCCCGTGCGCCTGGATTTCATGGGCATTTCGAGTTACGGCAAGGGCAAGACGACATCGGGCGAAGTGAAGGTGACGAAGGATCTGGATGCGTCGATTGAGGGCGCCAACGTGATCATCGTCGAGGACATCGTCGATACAGGCGTGACCCTTAGTTATCTGATTGGACAGTTACACAACCGCAAACCGCGGAGCATTCGAATCGCGGCGCTTTTGGATAAGCCCGACCGGAGGCTGCGGCCGGTGCAGGTTTCCTATACGGGGTTTACGATTCCAGATGAGTTTGTGGTGGGGTATGGGTTGGACTATGCCGAGGATTATCGAGGGTTGAAGGATATTTGTATTTTGAGTGATGGGGCGGAGGCATAGGCGAAACGCCGCATCGGGACCAACGGTATTGCCGCATTTGTCTGGACGGGGCGCAATCGAAGAGCACCGAACGCGGGAGCTCACTTCAAGGTTTCTGGATTTGACCTTCGGGAACACCGCGCCTGCGAACAAGAACGATTATGGGAGAACCCCGGCAGTTCGGGCACCCGAACGCTCTCTCCCATACGATAGAATCTTGGAATGCTAAGCCCAAACGCTCGACGATTTGCCCACAAGCTCATCACTGACCCCGCGTTTAACCTGAGGATCAGCGCTGCCGCCAAAGGCAAGACGGAAGCCGAAGCCATCGGCGTAGCCGCTGCCATAGCGGGAACGATGGGAATCCAGGTAACGACAACGGAGGTCGGCGAAGCGAGGGCGGCGCTGCTTGAAATTACAACCGGCATGCGCCCGGCCCCGGCGGCACCGGGTGTGCGAGGGGTCGGTACTGTTGAGTCCTGGTGAGTCGGCGCTGGATGAGTGGATCCAGCTTATTGGCACGGATCGGGTCCTGACCGAGAGCATTCAGCACTACGGCAATACCACGCACGAAGGCGTCTCTCCAGTGGATGCCGTGCTTCTTCCGGAAACTCGCGATGAGGTCGCGGCGATTCTGCGGATCGCCACGAGGACCCGCACTCCTGTTTCTGTAGCAGCCGGCGGCAAGAATTGGGGGCTCGGTTCCCGAATTCCTCACGGTGGTTCGAGAGTTGTGCTTGATCTTTGCAGAATGAATTCGATTCGGGAAGTCAATGAGCGAATGGCGACGATGACCGTTGAGCCCGGAGTCACTTTTCGAGAAGCGGCGATGCATCTGCGGCGGGCCGGATCCAGGCACTTTTTGAGCGTGACCAATGGCCCTGCGGACGGATCCGTGATAGGCAACGCGTTAGAGCGCGGCGACGCCGTTGGGCCTTATGGCGACCGCGCATCCCACGTGGCCGATCTTGAGGTCGTCCTCGCCGATGGCCGCGTGCTGCACACGGGAATGTCCCGGTTCCCAGTCTGCCAAGCCAAGTCTATTGACCGCCACGGTCTTGGGCCGTCGCTGGACGGATTGTTTTTTCAATCGTGCATGGGGGTGGTGACCGCGATGTCGGTTTGGCTCCGGCCGAAACCAGCCCGGTTTGGCCATTTGTTGTTTGAACTCTCTAAGGAGGATTATTCAATCGTTGACTCCCTTGCACAACTTGCCCTTCGCGGCGTCCTGGAGCCGGGTTGCCTGAGCCTATGGTCGCCCTCGAAGGTCCTGCTGCAGGCCGGAGTCTCGACGCAATACTGGCGTGGATCGGCAGCCTTCTACGGCGAGAGCGATGCCCATCTTGGGGCGGTGGCAGCCCTAGTGGCGGCAGGCATTGGAGAACACGCAATCCTCGCGTTCACGACGGAAGCCGAGGAGCCGGCGTTCCTTCAGTCCGCCTACTTCGGCTGGCCGTCCGATCAGTCCTCAAAGGCCATTTACGCGCCGATGGGTTTCGAACCACCAGAGGTCCTAAATCCCGACAGTGACCGAGTTGGGTTGATATGGCTCTGCGCCGCCGTGCCCTTTACCGGCGATGCTTTTAGCGGCATGATGGCCGCTGCTGAAAGCGTGCCGGTTCCCGAGGGTATCACCGCGACACTCGGATTCTCCATGCATTCGGCTCGCGTGCTTCGCGGGTTCTTCGGACTGCACTTCGATCGGGACAATCCGAGCGCCGAATCCAGCGCAGTGGCTGTCGCCAGACGCGTGCGGGAAACCTTTGAGGAGCGAGGGTTTTATCCGTTTCGTCTCGGCAGTCCTTTGATTGGAAAACCACTTGAAAACGGCGTCACTGAAAGAGTGCTGGATTCGATCCGGGGTGTTCTCGATCCATCGCGTATTCTGATGCAGGACCGGTATGGGTTCAACCGTTAGGTCCGCGCCCTCAACTGGGATATTCTCTGTCACGAGCCTTACCGCAATTCGATCATCCTCGGAAGGCATCCTCGACACGAGGATGCCGAAGTGCCGAGTCGACGGAATTTGGCAGAGGTTTATCCTACGCCGTCCCCGTCAGGCCACTCCAGAAGAAGCCGAGCGCACGAGCGCTGCGGAGGACCCTTACTCCACCCACCCATCGCGCAGATTGATCACGCGATTGCCATAGGTCGCGTTCTTCTCGTTGTGCGTGACCTGCACGATCGTCGTTCCCTCGCTATTCAACTTCTTGAATAGCTGCATGATGTCTTCACCTTGGCCGGAGTGCAAATTGCCGGTGGGCTCGTCGGCAAGGATAATTTGAGGGCTACTGATGACTGCACGCGCCACCGCGACAAGCTGTTGTTGGCCGCCGGAGAGCTGGTTGGGGAAGAGGTCCTTTTTGCCGACGATCTGGAAGCGATCAAGCACGTCGGCGACGATGCTTTCGCGCTCGGCGCGCTTAATGTTTCTATACGTCAGCGGCACTTCGAGATTCTCGTACACCGTCAAGTTATCGAGCAGATGATAGCTTTGAAACACAAAGCCGAAGTGCGCCTTATACAGCTCCATCCGATCCTTCTTATTCATCGTGTGGATGGGGCGATCCATCAGCCAATACTCACCGCGCCAGGCCATGTCGTGCATGCCGAGGATGTGCAGGAGCGTCGACTTCCCGGCGCCGGACGGGCCCATGATCGAAATGAACTCGCCGGGCTGGATATCGACGCTGATCTGTCGCAGAACATAGGTCCGGGACACGCCGTGTTCGAAGTATTTCTCTACGTTTCGTAGACGGACCAGTGGCGTCATGCCGCCGGGGCCTCTTGCGTCTCCTCGACGATGCGGCCGTCGAACAATCGAATGGTCCGGTCTGCGTAACGCGCGTAGCGGGGATCGTGGGTCACCATGCAGATTGTAGCGCC
>VFZQ01000130.1 GCA_016871135.1 Acidobacteriota bacterium
AACAACGGCACCGCCTTCTCGGCGTGCCGCTCGCGCCGGTAGGCCACCGCCAAAAGGATCATCGCTTCGACACGATTCTGTTCGCCCTCGCGCGCAACTCTTTCGACAGTGCGAAGACCGGCGTCCTTGTCGCCATGAAAACCGGCGAGAAAGCCAAGCAGCTTCCAGGTGAACGGCAGGCTTCCGACCATGTAGTCGTGCGCACCCTCCACCATGTACGCATCGATGAAGGACGGCTTCAGCTTGACGACTTGATTGTGCAGCTTGCGCGATTGCGTGAACTCGCGCAGAGACTCGCGCCACTGTTTGCGAATCAGGAAGTTGTAGTTGGCGCGAAGACCGTGCGCGACCCCGAGTGTGTACAGGCCATCTGGATCGTTCGGATTCTTCACCAGCCGGGCGTTGCTGCACTCGATCGCCTTCGCGATGGCGTCGTCGAATCGTTTTTGCTCCGCCTCCGGCGGTACGATCTTTGCGCGAGCGAGAAACGGATTGTTGCCGCTGACCAATTCGCTTTCAAGCGCACCGGCGTTAAACATCTCGCGGTAGAGAATGGCTTGCGCCACATGATTGTGCGCCGCCGCGCTGGAGGGGTTGGCGCGGCGTTCGGCCTCGAAAACGCCGATGGACTGTTCGTATTCGAGGTTGTAGAAATGCTCGAATCCCTTGGACAAAGGCGGCGCGGCGCTCAACGCGAATGCAGCCGCTGGCCACAGCCAAAGTCTCATCTAATCAATTCTAGTGCCCAACGGGCGTGGCTGGCGATGACTTCGTCCGGCGAACCGGCGAGGCGCTCAAGCGGGGCGCGGAATTCGGGACGTCGCGCGTTACCCATGGCGATGGCGACGTTGCGCAGGAAGCCTTGATACTTCGCGCGGGCGATGGGCGAGCCTTGGTAGAGCGCGCGGAACTCGGCTTCGGTAAGAAGAGCCAGTTGCTCGAGCGGCGGCGCGTGAAGGCGCGGCTGCCAGGGATCGTCGTGCGTTTCCGCGGCGCGCCGGTTCCACGGGCAGACATCCTGGCAAATATCGCAGCCGAACACGTTTTGACCCATTAGAGGACGAAGTTGTTCCGAAACTTCACCCTTGAGTTCGATGTTCAAGTAGGCGATGCAAAGCCGCGCGTCGACTTCATAGGCAGGTTTTTCGACACCAGTGGGAATGATAGCTTGCGTCGGACAAGCGTCGATGCAGCGCGTGCAAGAGCCGCAGCGATCGGGCGGCGGAGCGTCGGCCTCGAGCGCAAGCGGCGTAATTAACTCGCCGAGAAAAAACCACGAGCCCTTGTGTTGATTGATCAGGCACGCGTTCTTCCCGATCCAGCCGAGGCCCGCGTCGCGGGCCAGCGCGCGCTCCAGCACCGGCGCGGTATCGATGCAAATCTTCGACTCGCCCTCGATCCGGGCCGCGACACGTTCTAGCTTGACGCGCATGACGTCGTGATAGTCATAGCCCCAGGCGTAGCGGCTGATCCAAGCTTTGGCCGAGTCGTCGAGTGAAGTCGAATACGGCAGCGGCGCGTTGTAGAGTTGACCGACGACAAGAACGCTTTGCGCCGAAGGCAGTAGCTCGGTGACACTGCGGCGTTTTTCGGCGCGATGATCGGTGAGATAGCCCATTCTCCCGGCCATGCCTTTTGAAACCCATGCCATGTAGTGAGGCCACTCGCGCCGGTCGGAGGCCGGAGCAATTCCGGCGAGATCGAAACCCGCATCGAGAGCGAGTTGCTTGAGCGCGGCGGCGGTCATCAGGGGTTGGCGGTGAGCGCCAGTGATTTCGTTTCGCGCTCGGCGAGTTCGACCGTCTCGCCCTTGGCCTGTTTCATCAAATCGGCGTCATGCCACGCGCCTTGTTCGATCTCTTCAAACGCGTAGACGCGATATTTTCCGGGCGCGATACCCTTCATCTGATAACGGCCCTCACTGTCTGTGTGGACGTATTGAAAGCGAGACAGCCGGAATCGGAGCTGTTCTTCGGGCACCACAACCACAACGGCAAGCGACAGCCGGCCGCCATCCCGATTCGTGACGACGCCTTCCAGCGTTGCGCCGTTCAGAGAGGCGATAACTTCAAGCTCCATGTCTCCGGCAATATTGATTTCCGAACCGTTGACCGGATTACCCGCGACGCGCACTTCTTTCAAATAGGCGTCTCCGCTGCCCTGCAAGTACGGCGTGTAGGCGCCCGGCATCAATGCTTCGAGTTTGAATTTCCCGTCCGCCTCGGCTCGCGCGCCGCGGCTCAACAGGCCGTCGTCGGAGCCGAGACTGAAGAGCGCTTTTGAGAGATCGACGCCACCCTCGCCTTCGAGGCGAATCCGGCCGGAGATTTGCGGAGCGGGTCCGACGGGCAGCTTCACGCTGTCGATGTTTTCATTCACTTCGATGACGATACGGCCGACCACGGCGGGACTTGTCGCCGTAAGCGCGTAACGCCCGGCGACAACGCTGACGAATCGGAACATGCCTTCTTTGTCGCGCACAAACCCGGGAATCGGCGCGTCGGAGGAGTCTTCGCCGATTGGCATCATGTTGACGTTCACATTCGCGGCCGGCGAGCCGTCCTGAGTGACGACGCCGGAAACACTGAAAGCTCGCGAGGGCCGCAGCGCGACATCAACGCCGCGAACTTCCCCGCCCGGAGGAACTTGTATCCAAGCCGCCCGATCGGCGCGGTCGGCCGAAGGATGAAAAGTCCCGAGGTAGCGATCGGCCATGTGCGACGGCACGAAGCTGCGTTGCATCGCGGAGTGAACGAGGTAGCGGCCGGGAGCGAGGCCGTAGAAACGGAATTCGCCGCGGTCGTCGGTCGAGACCGCTTGGCCGACGCTAGTCAACCGGCGGCGCGTGACGGAGTAATTCCACTTGCGAAGGGCGACGAACGCCTGCACGGCAGGTTCGCCGAACTCATCGGTAACGCGGCCGCTGACAACGCCGCCTGGAGTCAGACGAATCGTCTCGCCGCTACGCTTCTCATCCGGCTTGAGCTCGATCGACGTACCGGCGGCGGTGGGGCTTTTCTGCCCGTGCCGCCAGGTGAGAAACGCCGGCCTCTCGGCGGTGAAGCGGTAGCGGCCCGGTTTCACGGCGGCGAATGCGAACTTGCCCGCCGCGTCCGAGAGAACCGAAGGCGATTCCCTCGCGCTTGCGCCTGTAAGAACCACGAGGACGTTGCGAATGGGATCACCGGTTCGTGCATTTACGACAGTGCCGGACAGCGACGCATCTTGCGCCGCGCAAATGGCACTCGTCAAGAGCAGCCACTTCACAGCAGCGCCTTGGCGTGGGCGGCCGATGCCGCGGCGAGCCCGGTGAGACTATAGCCACCTTCAAGAACGCTGACCAGACGGCCTTTCGCGTGTTTGTCGGCGAGTTCCAGCATCAGCGCCGTCAACGCGGCGAAGTCGTTGTCGTCGAGGAGGAATTGGCCCAACGGATCGCCGGCGCGCGAGTCGAAGCCGGCGGAGAGCAGAATCAGATCGGGCTTGAAGGCGTTGACGGCGGGAACGAGTTTTTCGCGGAACGCGCCGAGAATTTCTTGTGACCCACTTCCACTGGGAAATGGACAATTGAGGGTTGTGCCTTTTCCCTTCCCCTCGCCGGTTTCGTTGGGCATGCCGGTGCCCGGATACCACGGCGACTGATGCGTCGAGAAGAAGAACACCGAGCCATCGGCGTAGAAAATGTCCTGCGTTCCGTTGCCGTGATGAACATCCCAATCGGCGATGAGAACCCGTCCGACGCCGTGTTTCTTTTGCGCGTAACGGGCGGCGATGGCGACGTTGTTGAACACACAAAAACCCATGCCGCGATCCGGTGTGGCGTGATGCCCTGGCGGGCGAACAACGCAGAACGCATTGCGCGCTTTGCCCTGCATGACACTATCGACGGCGCTAAGAACACCTCCCGCTGCGCGTTTGGCGACCGCGAGCGATTGTGGGCTGACCTGTGTGTCGCCGGTCGAAAGCTGGCGGTGGCCGACGGCGATGTCGCGCTCGACGGTCTTCAAGTAAGGCGACGTGTGACACAAGAGGATTTCGTCGTCGGTGACGTCGCGGCCCTTGACCTTGGCGGCCGCAGCGGAAAAGCCGGAGGTTTCGAGCGCCTTCGCGACGGCGTCGTAGCGTTCGGGGCGTTCAGGGTGATTTGGTCCCGTCTTGTGGTCCTTGGCGACCGCGTCCATGTAAAGGGCGGTGGGCATAGCTGCTCCTATTATGATTTGCCGAGAGACTGGAGCGCGGGGCCTTCGAGTTCGTAATGAACGCGGCCGTTCTCGCGCGTTGTGCCGAGACGATCGTAGAAGGCGAGAGCGGGCGAGTTCCAGTCTCCGACCGACCAGTGCATCGCCCCGCAACCGCGTTTCACGGCGAGGTTGGCGGCGAACTGCATCATCAACTTTCCAAGCCCCTGGCCCCGGCTTCGCGAACGCACGAAGACATCTTCAACGTAGAGAATTGGCGCGCCGCGATAGCTGGAGAAGCGGTTCTGGAGCATGAGATAGGCGACGGGTTCACCTTCCCAGAAGCCGAGAAACACATCGGCGATGGGGCGGTCGGCGAAGACGTATCGGTCCAGCGCGGCGTGGGAAACAGTCACCAAAGCCTGGCGCTGTTCGGTGGCGGCCATCTCGCGAATCAACTGTAGAATCAACTCGGCATCGTCCGGCGAGGCGGACCGGACGCTGAATTCTGGAGGCATAGAGTTCTATTGTGCCAGCGCGCGGAGAGCGAAAAAGTACCAGTAGGGAGACTTTACTTTCATACTCGTGCCAGTAGTACGGAATAGCTGTAACGGAATTGCCATCAATACTAGGGTTTGGTTAGCATTGACTTCGAAGCCCCTCATGCTGGCGAGAACAGGTTCCTACCTCCCCTACATAATTGCCGCGGCAACCGCGTCGTATGCGTCGCCGGCCGGCGCCGCAACCTCGAACGGTTTGGTCACTCTGCTGTCGATACTCTGTTTCTTGTTTGCCACTGGAATTGTCCTGCTGCTGTTCCGCAAGAAGGCGTCCGCCGCCGCGGTGCAATATGAGATCCCTTTGGTTCCGCATGCCGAAGAGATCGTCGAAGGGGCAAAAGATGCGATCTTCGTCATTCAGGAATCGGGAGAAATCCTCTCAACGAATCCTTCGGCGGAACGGTTGTTTGGATTTGCGTTCGGCGAAGTACAGGGCAAAAGCATCGCCGCGCTCATCCCTCCGCCGGCGAGGGGACGCAAGCGCGCCAACTACATTCACGACTCGGAAGGCCGTGAACTGTTCGGCGTGCGAAAATCGGGCGCACGGTTTCCGCTCGACATTTCGCTGAGCCCGCTGGCCGGGCCTGGACCGAAGCGATTTAGCGTGATCGTGCGCGACCGCTCGGAGCGCAATCGCGCGGAGTTGGAGATTCAAGAACAGCAGCGGTTCGCGGCTTCTGTGGTCGAACACATGCCCGCGCTGCTGGTGGTGGTCGATCACGAAGGCCGCATTCTGCGATTCAATCGCGCCTGCGAAGACATGACGCAGTTCTCCGAAGGCGAAATTCGCGGCCAGTATTTATGGCAGGCGGTCGCATCGCCCGACGCTATGGACAAGGCCGAAGCCGAAGCGCGCGAACTGCTCGCCGGAGATTTCCCATCGCGGTCCGAGTCGGTATGGTGTTTGCGCGACAACTCGCTGCGAACGATCGCCTGGACGCACAACGCGCTCCGCGACGAGTACGGACGGGTGACGCATATCATTTCGATCGGTATCGACGCAACGACGCGGCTGCAGCTCGAAGAACGTCGCCGCGAGAGCGAGGCGTTATCGGCCGCCGGACGAGTGGCGGGCGGCGTCGCGCACGACTTCAATAATCTCCTGACGGCGATCACCGGCTATTCGGGATTGGTGCTCGGTAATCTCGCCGACGAAGATCCGGTGCGCGGCGATATCGAAGAGATCAAGCGCGCCTCCGACCGCGGCGCGTCGATTACGCGACAGCTATTGACCTTCAGCGGCAAGCATCCGCGCAAGCCACAAGTCGTGGACTTGAATCAGACAGTGCGTGGCGTGGAGCGGCTGCTCCGCGTAATGGCGGGCGACAACGTGCATGTCGATTTATCGCTTGAGCCGAATCTTCCGGCCGTGATGGGCGACCCGCAGCAGTTGGAAGAAGCGATCATGCAGTTGGCGGCGAACGCGAAAGACGCGATGAAACAGGGAGGCACGCTGCAGGTGCAGACCGGCGTGCGATCGCTCAATCGCACGCGCACCGACGCGCGGCCGCCGCTCGGGCCGGGCGATTACGTGACTGTATCGGTCGTCGATACAGGCGCCGGCATTGCGCCCGAAGCGCTGCCTCATCTGTTTGAACCATTCTTCACGACGAAGGATCATCCGCGCGCCAAGGGCATGGGTCTGGCGATTGTGTACGGCATCGTGCGGCAGGCGGGCGGATCGATCGTGGTGCATTCGGTGCCGAAGTTCGGATCGACGTTCCGCTTGTTTCTGCCGCTCGCGCCGAATCAGAAGATTCATCGGGAAGAGGAAAGCCCGGCCGATCAAGCGCAGCAAGGCGACGAGACGGTGTTGTTGGCGATCGAGTCCGATCCTGCGCGGCAGAAATTGCGCGATGCGCTGGAGCCGGCAGGCTATTCGGTACTTGAAGCGCGAAGCGCTCTGCAAGCGCTCGAGATCGCGCACAAATCGCCGCACATGATTCATCTGCTCATCGCGGACGTAATTCTTCCGCGAATGGGCGGATTGGATCTGGCGGCGTCGATCCGCGACAATCGCCCGGCGATTCGCGTGTTGTTCGCGAGCGCGCGGAGCGAAGAAGAGATCGCCAAGCAAGGCGTGCCGCCTTCGACGGTGATCCGGCTGGACGGAGCGCCGGACGACCGCGCTTTGCTGCGACGCGTTCGTGACACGCTGGCGGCCGAGCAGCCGCTGTAAAATAGAGGGATGCCTTATCCCGAACACCTGATTGCGCCGATGCGCCAGGACCTGACCGATCATGGAATTCAAGAAGCTCGCACGGCGAGCGAAGTCGACCGCGCTCTGCAGCCCGGTTCCGGCTCGGTGCTTGTTGTTGTGAACTCGGTTTGCGGATGCGCGGCCGGCAAGGCGCGGCCAGGCGTCGTGCGAGCGCTGGCGGAGTCGGAAGTGAAACCGGACAACGCGATCACCGTGTTTGCCGGCGCCGATATCGACGCGGTTGCTCGCGTGCGCGAACTGTTGCCGGGCTTTCCTCCATCGTCGCCTTCCTTCGCGCTGTTCCGCGACGGGCAACCGGTTTACATGATGCACCGGTTTCAGATCGAAGGGCGCGACGCGGGAGCGATCGCGGCGGACTTGAAGGGCGCGCTGTCGACGCACTGCGTTCCGCAAGCGCAATAACTTCGTGACCCGCCGGGATACATTCGCGATGGCGTTGGGGGCGCTCGCGCCGCCGCGCGCGGCGATCTCGGCGCGATCGATCCGGCTCGATTTGGTCAACACGTGGACGACGGTGATGTCGTCGTCGGACTATCGCGAAACGCTTGGAGTCTCGATCACTTCGCAGGGCGTAACGGGAATCGGCGAGGGCGCGCCGATTGTGCGCTACGGCGAATCGGCGGCGCAAGGAATCGAGATCGTCTCGTCGCTGCGAGAGCTGTTCGCTTCGGCCGATCCGGCGCAGTATGCGAAGTTGCTCGATCAGATTTTCGCGAAGATCCCCGGCGCGTGGGCGACGAAGGCGGCGATCGACATTGCGCTGCACGATTGGGCGGCAAAGCGATTGAACGTTCCGCTGTGGAAGATGTGGGGACTCGATGGCGCGGCAACGCCAACAACGACGTTCTCGATCGGCATCGACAAAGCCGATGTCATCCGCCGCAAAGTGCGCGACGCGGCGGCGTATCCGTACTTGAAGATCAAGGTCGGGCTGACCAACGACGAAGAGGTGATGGAAGCCGTTCGCGCGGAGACGAAGAAGCCGCTGCGCGTGGATGCGAACGAGGGCTGGAAGAGCGTCGATGAAGCGGTGCGGAAGATCAAGTGGCTGGAGACGCAGGGCGTCGAGTTTATCGAGCAGCCGCTGCCGGCGGCGATGTTGACCGAAGCGGGCGAAGTGCGCAAGCGGGTCAACATGCCGATCTTCGCCGATGAGGCTTGTTTGCACGCCGAAGACATTCCGCGCATCGCGCCGTATTTCGACGGCGTGAACATCAAAGTCGATAAGGCCGGCGGGTTGCGGCAAGCGATGCGGATGATCGATTTGGCGCGGACCTATAAATTGAAAGTGATGATGGGTTGCATGGTGTCGAGTTCGCTGGCGATCACGGCGGCGGCGCAGCTTTCGCCGCTGCTCGACTATTCCGATCTCGACGGAAACCTGCTGATCAAGAACGATCCGTACGATGGGGTGAAGGTCGTCAACGGGCGGCTGGTATTGCCCACCAGGCCGGGCGTGGGAGTAGTGGCGCGAAGGTGACGATTACGATTGTGTGTTCGGCGCGGGCCGTGCCGCTGGCCGAGCAGTGGAAGAAGAGGTTCCGGCGCAACTTTGGGGCGCTGGTGGAGATCGTCTCGGGGTTGCCGGCCTGTGAAGCCGCCGAGGAAGGCGCGGGCAAAGATGCGGTTATCGTTCTGCTCGATGGCGAGAACGCGCCCGAGCCGTTTGTGCTCTCCGATTGGAAGGCGATGTTGGAGCGCGTTGCCTTCGCTTACGTGCGCCTGGAGGCATGCGAGTACCCGGCGCTGCTGGAGCGTCGTGCGACGTTTTTCGGCGAGCCCGACGAGCGGCGACTGGAGCAGTGGTTGATCGGGTTGCTGCCGGATCGATTGCGTCCGCCGCTGGAGGCGCGCGGGTTGACGGTGCCTTCGGCGTGGTGGTTGGCGCTGGTGGACCGGCCGGGGCGGATCGATGTCGAAGCGGACGAGATCGAAACGGTGCGGCAGTTCGCGGCCGATGCGGGCGCGCATTTTCAGGGCGTGGCGTGGATTGTGTGCGGGGATCGATCGATGCGGGCTGTCGAAGGCGAGATCGAACATACGGTCGGCGGGTCGCGGATGTTGGTGGTCGTGTCGCATGTGACGCCGGACGAGTTCGTGGAGTTGCCGCGTGGGTTTCATTCGCTGATTGTGATTCGCGGGTACGCTCGCGCGTTTGAGGTTTCGCATCCGCCCGAGGCGTTGGCGTTGCGCAAAGATCCGGCGCGGCACTTCGCGCATGTGGCAGCCGTTCCCGACATCGAGCGCTGGCTTTTCGAATTGCCGCTGGCGATGGAGCATGGGCTAGCCGATGTGGCGTATCACAGAGCGATTCGCTTTCTGACGGCGGCGGGACGGAAGCAGGAAGCGGTGGAGTTGTTGAAGGAGCTGAAGCGCGGCGCGGAGCGCTGGGGCGATTCCGATGTGGCAGCCGAGGCCGAGGATCGGTTGCACTGGCTGACGGACTCGGGCGGGGTGCGCAAGGTGATCGACGACAGCGCGCAGCAGCAGACGTTATTTTAGGCTCGATTCGGAATTCTGGGCACACTTCGAGTTTCGTACCCGGAACTGCGTCTCCGGCTCCCCAAATTTTAGGTCGATTTTAGCGCCCGAAGGTCATTTTCTTCGGGGTACGCTGCCCTTCTGGGTCTTGGAGTTGGCGCTCTGGACGGGTTTGCGGACGGGTTCATGGGCCGACTCTGGTTCGAAGGGCTCTTTTGGCTCTTTCTTGGGAGGCTGGGGCACATCTTTGGTCCGTAACTCTCTGATTTCACTGGCGACCTGGGAGGCTTCGGTAGATACTGGCCAGTTCTGGAGTTTCTTCAAGAGATCGAGATGGCGAGTGATTTCGCGGGTGTAATGGCGTGCGCGGGCCTCGAGTTTCGGAACGGATTTCGAGGCTTGTTCGGCGAGCAGGTGGAGTTCGCCGACTTCGTGCTCGACGTTGGACTGGTTTTTAATGACCCACATCTCGCGATCGATGCCGGCGTTGGCGAGAGCGCCGAGACGGCTGGAGCGCCAGAGGGCGTCGACGAGGAGTCCGACGATGGCGGATTCAACGCT
>VFZQ01000131.1 GCA_016871135.1 Acidobacteriota bacterium
GTCGGTTGACGTGCCGCCCATATCGAAGCCCAGTATCTTTGTGAAGCCCGACGCGGCGGCGACGCCGACAGCGCCAACCGCGCCGCCGGCGGGACCGCTCAAGATCGTCCGAACCGCGTGTTTGCGTACCACGCTCGCCGGCAACAGTCCGCCGTTCGATTGCATGACGGCAAGCGGGTAGGGCGAGCGCCTTTCGAGGTCGCCGAGATAGCGATCCATCAGCGGGCCGACGTAGGCGTTGACCGCGGTCGTCGATGCTCGTTCGTACTCGCGGAACTCGGGCGCAATCTCATGCGATGCCGAGACGAACCACTCTTCGCCCAGGGCTTCGCGCACGGCGTGTTCGTTCTCCGTTGTCTGCCAGCCATGCAGAAAGCAGATCGCGACGGACTCAACCTCCGCCTTTCTAAGCGCAGCGCGCACCCGCTTCAACTCGCGCGCCGAAGGCTTCTTCTCGATCGATCCATCGTAGTGCGCCCGCTCCGCCACGCCGAAACAAAGTTCGCTAGGAACCAGCAACCGTTTGGGCGGTGGAGATAAATCGTAGAGCGCCGCCCGGTTTTGGCGGCCGATGGTGAGCATGTCTTCGAAACCGGCGGTTGTCACGAAGGCCACGCGCGCGCCCTTGCGTTCCAGGAGCGCGTTCGTTGCGACCGTTGAGCCGTGCACCACTTCGGCCTTCTTCGCCCCGTTCGCGGCGCGGGTGATGCCCGCGAGGATCACCGACGCCGGATCGGCCGGATTCGACGGCAGTTTAAATGACGTAAGCGTGCCATCCGGCTGCTGCACGACGAAGTCAGTAAATGTCCCGCCCGTATCGACGCCGATGCGCAGCGTCTTCTTCATTGGCGGCCTCGCAGGCGCGCGGGATCGGGCAGAGTAATTTGCTCCGATTGAAAGGCCGTCAACATCTTCTGCAAGACCGCGGTTCGCACCAAACCTGAGCCGAGAAACTGCGATACCTGAAACGCCAGGCGGAACTGCAAGTGCGTCGGCGTCATTCCGGGGTCGGCCAGAAACACGGGTGGCGGATCGGAGGCCACGCCCTCGGTGCTTAGCGCCGCCTTCACCGCGAGTTCACTTGCCTTGTTGACATCGGCGTCGTGCGCCAAAACGATCGGGATAAACACCGACACAGGCTTGGACGGCATCGAGTAGTTGAGGAGATTGCCCGATGTAATCGTCTTGTTCGGAATTACGACGATGTTGTTCGCCGTCGTCAGCAATCGTGTTGTGCGCCAGCCGATGTCGGATACGGTGCCCTGTTCTTCTTCGGTCAGCCGCACATAGTCACCGACGGCGATCGGGCGTTCGACGAGGATGTGAACGCCAGCGAAGAAATTTGCCAAGGTATCTTGCAGCGCCAGCGCGACGGCCAAACCGCCGACGCCCAAGGTCGCCAGCACTGGCGTGATCGAAATGCCGAGAAAGCGCAGCAAAACCAGAAGCCCGACTGCAAAGACTACCGAGCGGGTCAAAGTCCGGGACAGTCCGGCCACCGCGAACGGCATATTGTGCCGCTCGCCATAATCCTGAATCACGCGAATCAGTACGGCCGAAACCACCATCGTCAGGCTGAGGATCAAAAAGCTGACGACGACGTAGTTGGCGATGGTCGTCGCGCGCACGGGCAGTTCGATGAAGTTCAACAGGGCATCGATGCCGATCACTAAACACCACAACAGCGACGGCGTGGCGATGCCGTCGGCGATCTGTGGAAAGGGCCGCAGGCGCCGCAGCATCCAACGCCGCGCCACCAACGATCCGATCAGCACGAGCAGCGCGAGCGCACCTGCTTGGAAATTTTTCAGAACCAGCAACTCATTCATGAAAATGAGCCGCTCCGTTTTCGCGTGTCATCATAGAAGCAGTCGCTTACTTCATGCTGACATGATAGCCCTACACGGTGTTTCCAAACGATTTGATGGGAAACGGCAAGTGGTGGCGCTCGATACGGTCGATCTTCGAATCGACAAAGGCGAAATGGTTTCCCTCGTCGGTCCATCGGGCTCCGGTAAATCCACACTCTTGAACTTGATCGGCGGTTTGGACCGGCCTTCGTCGGGCGATGTCGAAGTAGACGGCGCGCGTCTTGCCGGTATTAGCGATGACGAACTCACACGGATTCGCCGTGACAAGATCGGCTTCATCTTTCAGTTCTTCAACCTGTTGCCGACGCTGAGTTGTCTCGAGAACGTTTCGCTACCTCTGCACCTGCGAGGCTGGCCGGCCGCGAAGATCGCCGATCGGGCTAAAGAGCTGCTCACCCTCGTGAAACTCGATAAGCGCATGGAGCATTTGCCCGATGAACTCTCGGGTGGCGAACGGCAGCGAGTGGCGATCGCGCGCGCTTTGTCGGTGTATCCGCCGATCCTTCTGGCCGATGAGCCAACGGGAAATCTCGATTCGTCGACCGGCGCCGAAATTCTCGATCTGCTGCGCGACGTGCACCAGAGCTTGAATGCGACGGTGCTCATCGTCACGCACGACCGCGGCGTGGCCGAGGCGTGTCCGCGGCGCATTGCACTGAAAGACGGGCTCGTCGTGAAAGACGAACGCGGATGAAGCTCATCAAGCTCATCAGCTGGCAATACGCGCGCACGCATAAACTCCGCTCGCTGCTGACCATGGCAGGTATCGTCCTGGGTGTCGCGGTTTTTGTCGGCATGCATACGGCGAATCAGAGCGTTATGGCTGCCTTCAGCAAGACCGTTAACCGCATCGCCGGGGCGACGCAATTGCAGATTACCGCGGGCGAAGCGGGCTTTGACGAAGAGGTCTTGGAACGTGTACAGGCAGCACCGGGCGTGCGCGTGGCGGTGCCGGTGATTGAGGCTGTCGTCAATCTCAACCTGCGGTCGCAGAGCAACATTCTGATCCTCGCCGTCGACCTCACCGGCGATCGCAGTCTTCGCGATTACACACTCGAAGAGGGCGACGACACGGTCATCGAAGATCCGTTGGTCTTCATCGCGCAGCCGGATTCATTGATGGCCACGCGCGAGTTTGCAAGCGCGAATCAGCTTGCGATCAACAGTAAGATCACACTTGATGCCATGGACGGCCCGCGCACATTCACGGTGCGCGGCATCATGCAATCGAGCGGCCTGACCAGTGCGTTCGGCGGCAATTTGGCGATCATGGACGTTTACGCGGCGCAAAAGGTTTTTGGACGAGGGCGAAAGTTCGACCGCATCGATCTCGCCGTAAACGAAGGCGAGCCAGTGGCGGCCGTGCAGGCCCGTTTGGGGCAGATGCTCGGCCCAGGATTCGAAGTCGATCCGCCATCAGCGCGCGGCAAGCAGTTCGAGGCGCTGTCGAGTGTCTACGGTGCGATGGCGAATTTGACCAGCATGTTTGCGCTGTTCATCGGGATGTTCATCATCTACAACTCGTTCGCGATCGCGGTCACACAGCGAAGAAGTGAGATCGGGATTCTGCGCGCGCTCGGCGCCTCGCGCGGCCAAATCCAAACGCTCTTTCTCGCCGAGAGTGCGCTGCTGGGGCTGGCCGGAGCCGCGGCCGGCGTGCTGTTCGGGCTATTGATCGCGCGTGGTATCTCGGCCTCACTTGGCGAATTTCTCGGCGAGATCTACGGCGTCGCGCAACGCGCGGATGAGATTGCATCAGACCCGAAACTTCTGCTTGGCGCGCTTGCGATGGGTGTTGTGACGAGCCTGATCGCGGCCTGGATTCCGGCGCGCGGCGCTGCGCAAGTGGACCCGGTGCGCGCGCTGCAGAAAGGCCGCTACCAAATTCTGAGCGCGGGTGAGAATCGCGTTCGGAGGATCACTGCGTTCGCATTGCTCGGCGTCGTTGTCTTCTGCCTGTTCTTCACGCAGAACCGGATCGCCTTTTACGGCGGGTACTTCCTCACGGTGATTGCGGGACTGCTCCTGGTGCCGACCGCGGCGGCGTGGTTGTCGAAAGCGCTGCGTCCTCTGATGAAGACGCTCGCGCCCGTCGAAGGCACACTCGCGGCTGATAGCCTGATTCAATCGCCGCGCCGAACCTCGGGCGCGGTGTCGGCGCTCGCGCTGTCAATCTCGCTCGTCATCGCACTCGGCGGAATGGCGCGGGCAAGCTACGACGCAATCAACGAATGGATGCGCGTGGCCTTTAATCCCGACATGTTTCTGACCGCGACGCAGAACATCACCGACCGCAGTTTCCGTTTCCCTGTGTCGTTCGCCGACGCGGTGCGCGAGGCTCCCGGGGTTCGGGTGGTGCAGTTGGTCCGTAACGGACGCCTGCAGTACAACGGAGGCCCGGTGATGTTCGTCGCCGTGGAGATCGCCAAGCTGGAGCGAGAGTCGTTCCTTCCCGCGGTGGAGGGCGACAGTTCGACGATGTACAAGCGCGCCGCGGCGGGAGAGGGCTTTATTCTCTCCGATAACTTCGCGCAGCTTTACAACGTGCACCTCGGCAACCCGCTTACGTTGAATACGCCGAACGGTGCGTTGACGCTGCCCGTAGTCGGCGTGGTGCGCGACTATAGCGACCAGAAGGGCACGGTGTTGATGGACCGCGCCGTCTTCATCAAGAACTGGAACGACGACTCGATCAATATCGTGCGTTTATATTTGCAGCGCGGCGTGACCGTGGAGGCCACGCGGCAGTGGCTCGAACAGCGGTTCGCGGGTAAGACAAGATTTTTCATCTTTACAAACCGCGATCTGAAGGCCTACGTCACCAAGATCACCGATCAGTGGTTTGGGCTAACTTACATTCAACTTTTCGTTGCGGTGCTCGTCGCCGTGCTCGGCATCATCAACACGCTGACCGTGTCGATCACCGATCGCCGCCGCGAATTGGGCGTGCTCCAAGCGGTGGGTGCGCTGCGCAATCAGGTGCGGCGAACGATCTGGCTGGAGGCGATAGCCATTGGCGTGGTCGGCCTGCTGATCGGTTTCCTCTTCGGCGTCGTTGCGCTCTATTACACGATCGAGATGTCGGCGCGCGACTTCGCGGGGCTTCGGTTGGAGTATACGTATCCGTGGGGAATGTCGGCTGCGCTGTGGCCAGTCATACTTGGCGCGGCGCTGCTGGCCGCGCTCGCGCCGGCCGAACAAGCCGTGCGGGGATCACTCGTGGAGTCATTGGAATATGAGTAAGTACGCATTGTTGTTGGCGGTGGCCGCCATGGCGCAAGACGCGCGGCAAATTGTCGAGGAGTCGCAGAAGCGGCATCGATCTAGCTCGCAGCGCTACGAAGGTGTTTTGCAGGTCTTCAAACCGAACGGCAAGAACAGCGAAAAACGCTGGCAGTTTTCGCGCGTGGGTAACTACGGCGAGAGCAAGGCACTGCTCCGCTTCATCGCCCCGCCGGAGGTGAAGGGCGTGGCGCTGTTGATCGTCAATCACACGGATCGCGCTTCGGACCAATGGATGTGGCTTCCGGAGTTGCAGCGGGACCGGCGCGTGGCGTTGCAGGACCGGTCGACGCGTTTCTTCGGCACCGACTTTAGCTATGAAGATCTCGAAGAGCGCGATGTCGAACAGAGCGACTTTAAGATGCTCGGCGAGGAGACCGTGGAGGGGCTGGCGTGCTGGAAAATCGAGTCGACACCGCGAAAGACGCGCGCTTCGCAGTACGCGAAGGTTGTGATGTGGATTCGCAAGGACATCTACTTTCCCGTGCGCTATGAAATGTATGTGAAGGATCAGGTCTTGCGGCGGCTGCACTATCGGAGGATCGAAAAGACGCAAGGGGTCTGGTCCGCGCTGGAGCTTGATATGGAAGACCTGCGGCGCAAGGGACGCACTGTTCTGAAGACGGAGAAGTTGCAGTACAACGTGCCCGTGAAGGAAGAGATGTTCACGTTGCAGACGCTGCGGCGCGGCGAATGAGGTGGCTGCTTTTCGTTTCGTTGATTGCGAACGCGGAACAGCGCGGGTTCGTCGATGTGCGGACGACACTGTTTCCGCAGACAGCGCCTGGCGATAGCGGCCGCGTGATCGGTGACGCGCTACTGCGTTACGAGGTGCGCCAGCGGTTGACTCCGTGGTTGAAGGTCGATGGCGCGATCGACGCGCGAACGGATTCACACCGTCAATATGAGCGCGAGTTTCGCATTGACTGGCAGGATCGCGGCGTTCAGCGCCCCGCAATTTCATTGCGCCGCTTCAGCGCTACGGCGCACAAAGGCCCTGTCACGTTCGAGGCCGGCCGCCAGTTCATTCGCTGGGGCAAGGCTGATATTCTGAATCCGCTCGATCGCTTCGCGCCACGCGATTTCCTGAATGTGATCGACAACGACTTCCTCGGCGTGCTCGCCGCGCGGTTGACGGTGGAGAAAGGTGCGCACACGGTCGACCTTGTATTGCAGACGCGATTCACGCCGAGTCGCACGCCGTTGCTGAATCAGCGTTGGGTCGTACTGCCGCGCGACCTGACGTTCGCGGTGAGTCAAGGCGCGGCACGGATACCAGGCGGCGTGCAATCGGGCGCGCGCTGGAATTATTTGGGGCGCGGCTTCGAGATGGCACTGGCGTTCTACGAGGGGCACAATCATCTTCCCGTCGTCGATGGCCGCCTGCTGCCGGGCCTGCGCGTCGAGTTGTTCAACCGCTTTCCGACAATGCGTATGTACGGCGGCGCGGGCGCCGTGCCACTTCCGTGGTTTACGGTGAAAGGCGAGGCGGCTTTTTTCAAAACCTCCGATCGCGGCGCCGACGATTACGTGTTGTACGTCGTGCAATTGGAACGAACGGTGAAAGAGTGGACGTTCGTCGGAGGGTATGCCGGCGAGCACGTAACCGAGCGCCGTGTGCAACTCGACTTCGCCCCCGACCGCGGTCTGGCCCGGGCATTCGTCGGCCGGGCGTCGCTGGCGGTCGACGCCGCGCGCACGCTGGCGTTTGAGACGGCGGTACGGCAAAACGGCGCCGGCGCATGGCTGAAGAGCGAGTACACTCAGCAGTTGTCGAAGCACTGGCAGGCGCGGGCGTCGATGACGTTGATTCGCGGCAAGCAGGACGACTTCCTGGGGCAGTATCGTAGGAACTCGCACGCGATTCTGGCGCTGCGCTATAGCTTCTGAGCGCGCTCCGCTCTTGACGCCGGTAACAATTGGGAGGTTTCTATCGCCTCTTTCTTCAAATGCGGCTAACAGTGTTTTTCGTACTCGGTGTATCCCTATTCGCGCAGGCGGATTTGCTGGTTGTCGGGTCCGGTCCGGCCGGGTTGGCGGCGGCGTTGGAAGCCGCTCGGGCGGGGCTGACTGTTACCGTCGTCGAGCGCAACTCAATCTTCGGCGGGCATGCGGTCATTTCATCCGGCGGACTCGCCCTAATCGGCACTCCGTTGCAGCGGCAGCGGAACATCGTGGATACGCCGGAGATCGCCCAGCGTGATTTTCAAACCTGGGGCGATGACGCGGCTGCCGCGTGGGTGAAGTCGTATACGGAAAATTCGAAGACTGCGCTGTTCGATTGGATGGCGGCCATCGGCACCGAGTTTGTTTCTGTCTCTCCCAATGGCGGTGGATCGAGCGTGCCGCGATTCCATTCGCCCCGCGAACAGGGCATTGGCCTTATGGTTCCGCTGCGGCGCGAGTTGCTGCGTTTTCGCAACGTCGAATTCCAGTTCAACGCGCATGTGATTGGTCTGCTTGTCGACAAGGGCCTGGTAACGGGCGTGCGCGTGAACAACCTGCGGACCAACGCGAAGAGCGAATTGCGCGCGAAGAACGTATTGATCGCCACCGGCGGGTTCGCCGCGAACCTCGAACTGGTGCGCGCGTCGTGGCCGAAGTCGATGGTGTTGCCGGAACGGGTGCTCGTTGGAGGCGGGTTCTTCGCGCTGGGCGAGGGCATGGAACTGGTCAAAGGCGCGGGCGGCACGTCGGGGCGGCTCGATCATCAGTGGAATTACGCTTCCGGGCTGCCCGATCCGTTCGATGAAACCGGCCGGCGCGGCTACTTTTCGAATGCGTTCAGCGCAATCTGGGTGAATCACACCGGCAAACGGTTTGTGAAAGAACAACACGAGCCAAAGGAGACGATTCCGGTGCTGGTCGAGCGGGCGCCGAAGGGCTTTTGGGCCGTCTTCGATGCCGAGGGCCGCAAGGGATTCCGGATCGTTCACGCGGGATTCACGCAAAGCCGCATCGATGCGATTTTCGGTGTTCCAGGGTTCATCAAACGTGCGGATTCGATCGAGGAGTTGGCGCGTGAGATGAAGACGCCGCCGGAGGAGTTGGCGAAGACGGTCGCGCGATTCAACCAGCTTGTCGAAGAGGGAACCGACGCGGACTTCGACCGGTTCAATTCAAAGAGCCCGGCGTTTTTCAAACCCCGGAAGATCTTGCAGCCCCCGTTTTACGCCGCCCCGATGTACATCCTGATTCGAAAGAGCCTGGGTGGGATCAATGTCGACGCAAGCTGCCGCGTTTTAACCGCCGAGGGCCATCCCGTGCCGGGCCTCTACGCGGCCGGCGAAGCGACGGGATTCGGCGGCCTCAACGGAAAGAACGGAATTGAGGGCGCGTTTCTGGGTCCGTCTCTGTACATGGGGCGCATTGCCGCACAGACCGTCGCCGCGAGTATGTCGGCCAAACCCGCCGAACCCGGCCCGAAGGTCAACATTGAGGCGCCGGCAACCAAACCGGAGATGGCGGCTAGTTGCCGCGTATGCCACGACATTCCGAAGCTGACTTCGCAAAAGCGCGGGGGGTATTGGCATTTTGAGGAGTCGCACAAGATCGTGCAGCAACGCGGGTTGAATTGCACGGTGTGTCATGCCGAAATGGCGCCGTACAAAATGGAGACGCACAAGATCGACCGAGGCTTGCAAACGCAGGCATGCAAGAACTGCCACGTGAATCCGGCGATGACGCGGCCGGTGTTTGCGATTCCGCGCCAATAGCTGTCCGATTTCGGACGGTGAATCCCATTCGCGGGGGATGAAGCGAGACTGGTTAGCGTGTTTCGAACAACTTGCGCTGGCATCATTTTTGCACAGTGTAAGAAGCGATGCTCGACGACATACGCTACGCACTTCGCGGTCTGCGCCAGACGCCGCTGTTCACTACGGTCGCACTGCTTTCGCTCGCGATCGGCATCGGGGCAAACACCGCAATCTTCACACTGCTCGACCAGCTGCTGCTGCGGCCGATGCCGGTGCGCGATCCGCAGGCGCTGGTGCTGTTGAACCTGCCGGGGCTTCGGTCAGGCAATATCTGGAGCAACAGGCCATTCTCTTACCCGATGTATACGCGGCTGCGCGATTCGGCAAAGGTGTTTGACGGATTGGCGGCCCAGTTTGCAACACAGGCGAGTTTTTCGACTGGCGAGTCGAGCGAGTTCGTCAACGCGCAGCTTACGTCGGGCAACTGGTTCGAGACGATGGGTGTAGCTATGGCACTCGGCAGGCCGATTGGGCCTGATGACGACGTAACGATCGGCGGCCACCCGGTGGCGGTGTTGAGCCATGGATTCTGGAAGCGGCGGTTTGCAGGAGACGTCGGCGTAATCGATCGGAAGGTACTGCTGAACGGACAGCCGATGACGGTGAACGGAGTAATGGCCGATGGGTTCCAAGGAGTGGACATCACCGAGCCAGTGCACGTTCTGATTCCGCTGGCGATGCAGAAGCTGCTGATGCCGAACACGTCGTTTCCGATGGAGTCGCCGCGGCTGTATTTTCTGAACCTGTACGGGCGTGTCCGGCAAGGACTGACGGTGGCGGATGTTAAGAGCGATCTTGACCGTGCCGTCGTGCCGATTCTGCGCGACGAGGCCGCGATCATCAAGTCCCCGAACGCGAGCATTCAGAAGCGGTTTCTGGCCAAGCAGTTTGAGGTGGAGCCGGCCGCCCGCGGGAACATAAGCGCCAAGGAAGAGATCGAGCTTGCGATGTGGCTGCTGACGGCGCTGGTCGGCGGCGTGCTGTTGATCGCGTGCGCGAATGTTGCGAATCTGCTGCTGGCGCGGGCCACCGGGCGGCGCAAGGA
>VFZQ01000132.1 GCA_016871135.1 Acidobacteriota bacterium
ATCTGGACCAACACCGGACTCTATGGCGCGCGCGATTTTCTGTTTCTGCCGGAGTATGCGAAGACGGAATCGGCGGGGCAATTGGCGAGGCGGTGGATTGAGGAGGCACGCAAAGGAGTCGATGGCGAGCGACCGCGCTTCATCAAGATCGGCGTAAATCGCGGACCGTTGCACCCGCTTGATCGAAAGTTGGTGGAGGCCGCCATCCTGACGTCGAAGGCGACCGGTTTGACGATTGCCGTGCACACAGGAGACGGACGCGCCGCGCTCGATCAACTCGAAATGGTGCGCGCCTCCGGACTGCCCGTTCGCAAGTGGGTTTGGGTCCACGCGCAGAACGAGCCGGACCTGGAAATTCCCGAACGTGTCGCGCGCGCGGGCGGTTGGGTGTCGTTCGATGGCGTGAGTCTGCGAAGCGCCGCGTGGCACCTGCAGGCCGTGAAGCACATGGCGGGAAGGGAACTGCTGTCGCGCGTGCTGATTTCGCAGGACTCCGGCTGGTACCGCGTCGGCGAACCCGGCGGCGGCCGCTACAACGGATACACGTTCCTCTACACCGAGTTCTTGCCGCGCCTCGATCCAGCCTGGCGCCGCCGCCTCATGTGGGACAACCCGGATTTCGCGTTTTGAAGGCTGGGCCGATGCGGGCTACACGACGTTTTGCGGTGCGCCGGCAAGATAGCCGTCGACGTTTTCGAGAGCCAGCGCCAAGCCCGCCTCCAGCACCTCCGGCGTCACGCCGGCGCAATGCGGTGTCAGCACCACGTTATCTAGCGCCGTCAGTGCGTTGCCCGGCGGCAGCGGTTCGATATCGAAAACGTCGAGCCCCGCGCCGGCGATTCGGCGTTCGCGCAGTGCCCCGATTAGCGCCGCTTCGTCGATGATCGGTCCCCGCGCCGTGTTGATCAATATTGCCGATGGTTTCATCATCGCCAGTTCGCGTGCACCCAGGAATCCGATGGTCTGCGGCGACTGCCGTAGATGCATGCTGACGACATCGCTTTCGCGCAGCAGTGTTTCCAGTTCGACCAGCGTGAATCCCAGCGCCGGATTCGGGTTCATCGTCCAGGCTATGACGCGCATGCCGATCGCTTCGCCCAGCCGCGCGAATGCCCGGCCAATCGCGCCCAGCCCGATAATCCCCAGCGTCTTGCCGCGTAGCTGCACTGACTGCCCGCGCGGCCATGCTCCCGCCACGACCTGCTGGTGCATCGTGACGATCCGCCGCGCGACCGCGAGCGTCAGCATCAGCGAGTGTTCGGCGATCGATACAGCCGCCACGCCTGGCGTGTTCGTCACGGTGACACCGTGCCGCTTCGCCGCCGCCAGATCGACGTTGTCGGTGCCGGTCCCCCAGATCGAAAGCATGCGCAGCGACGGGCACTCGGCGAATACGCGCTCGGTGAACTTGGTCGAGGAGCGAATGTTGATCACAACCTCGAAATCGCGGATGCGTTCGATGAGTCCGTCTTCCGAACTTGGGAGCGAGTCGTAGTAGGTCACCGAACGCCACTGTTTGTAAGCGGCGCTGTTGCCCATCACAACGGGCTGATCGTCGGGAATCACAATCGAAGGCATTGGAGAATTATCGCAGCAACTGCGCGATCTCGCGTCCGCCCACCAGCGTGAAGAACAACAGTGCCGCCGCCAGCACACAGTTCAATCCCAGCCCCGTGCGGAAGGCGCGGCCCACCCATGCTTCGCGGTTGTTCATGATCAGCAGCGTGAGCGCCAGCAGCGGCAGCAGCATCGCGCCGGTCAATCCAAACGCGAGTTGCAACTTCGCTACCGGCCATTGCACCAGCAGCAGCGGAATCGTCGCCATCGCGACGAGATACACTCGATACGGCCGCGAGCGTTCGACGTCGCTTGCCGCGCCCGCGCCCCGGCGCAGTGAGAGAAAATCGGTGAACAGATAGGGCAGGCTTTGCCAGACCCCGAGCATCGCGGAATACACTGCCGCCCAGAAACCGATCAGAAACAGCCACCGCCCAATCGGCCCCAGACTCAGCGCCAACTGATCGGCAAGCAGTAGCGCAAGTGCCGTTCCTTGTCCGCGCACCTGCACCCGCGAACCGATGATGACCACCGCTACACCGAAGACCCCGATCACCGTGTACGACAGCAGCAGATCCGAACGGCACGCGCGCAGCCCTTCCGCTCCCGTGCGGCCCTCCTCGCGAATCCAGTAGCCGTAGCTGATGAGCGCCATCGTTCCGCCAATCGCGCCGATCAAACTGATGACCCAACCGGTTCCCGCGGCGGGTAACGACGGTACGAAGCCGCCCGCGACGGCGTTCCAATCCGGTGTCAGCAACAGCGCTGTCAGCACGACGGTGAAGAACATGGCGCCGACGCACACCGCCAGCACGCGCTTCAGCAGTGCGTAGCCGCCAAACCAGATCAACGCAAGTGCGGTCCACGAATGCACGGCCGCCCACAGCATGCGCGATGTCTGCAAGTCGCCGAGCGGAATCAACGCCGCGCCCGCGACGCCGCACGCCGAGGCCAGCATGCCACTGGTCACCAGCGTGAACAGCAAGAGGTACGGAAAGAAGACCCATTGAATCCAACCGCCGAGCCGTGTGATCCAGCCTTCCAGGAGGGTCGAACCTGTCGCCATCTGCCACCGCGCGATGCCTTCGGTGAGCGTCCATTTGAGCGTGATTCCGGCGGGCACCGCCCACAGCACCGCCAATCCCGCTTCGGCGCCGGCAAGGCTTCCCGTCAAGATATCGCCCGCGCCGACGCTGGTGGCCGTCAGCAATATTGCCGGACCGATCGCCGCCAACCCGCGCTGCGCCGCTTGCGCCATGGCCTCCGAGAATATCACCATAGACTGTGACCCGCCGAACTTTCTTGATGGCCGCCGCCGCCCAGGCGCCTCCCGCCAACGTCGTGTTGATTCTCTGTGACGACCTTGGCTACGCCGATCTTGGCTGTTACGGCAATCGCACGATTCAAACGCCGAACCTCGATCGCCTCGCCGCCGAATCCACGCGCTTCACCGACTTTCACACCACCTCGCCCGTCTGCACGCCTTCGCGCACCGCGTTGATCACGGGCCAATATCAACAGCGCTTCGGCATCCACCACGCCGACGGCCCCGAGACGACGCGCCGCTACATGCTGCCCGAAAGCGCGATCACGCTCGCCGAAGTGCTCCATGACAATGGCTACTACACGGCCCATGTCGGCAAGTGGCATCTCGGCGAACCGCCCAAAGCGCCGCACCCATTCGATCAAGGGTTTGATCACTTCTTCGGGCACTTCGGTGGCCGCCCGAGTTCGGGTTGGATCCGATACGCGCGTTCGATGAACCCCGAAATGGTCCGCGGCAAAGAACGCCCGGTGGTTCATCAGGGCCACGTGACCGAGGTTCAGGCGAAGGAGGCGCTGGATGTCATCGACGCCCGCGCCGGACGCGGGCCGTTCTTCCTCAACCTTTGGCTGAACGCGCCGCACGAACCGCTGTCGCCACTCGACAATCAAGCCAAGACCTATCCGCACTGGAGCAAGGAAGAGCAGACCTACTTCCAGACGGTGACCGATATCGATCACGCCGTGGGCCAGATTCTGACCAAGCTGGAAGAGAAGGGAATCGCTTCGAACACGCTGGTCATCTTCACGAGCGACAACGGCCCCGAAGCGCACAGCTTCGCGTATTCGCGCGGCGCGGCGTTCCCGTTGCGCGGCATGAAGACGCAGCTTTGGGAGGGCGGCATCCGTGTGCCGTTTCTCATGCGCCTCCCCGCGCGAGTGTCCGCGGGCCGCGTGTCGCACGCCGTCGCCAGCATGCTCGATGTCTTTCCGACGGTGCTGGCGGCGACAGGCGCGAAGCCGAAAACGAAACTCGATCTCGATGGCGGCGTCGATCTTATCGCCACCGCTACTCGCGGCGCGAAGCTGGAGAACCGAACGCTCTTCTTCGAGTTCCGTTCGCAGCAGCGCGGCGTCGCATCGAGCCTGCCGATCGCCGTTCGCAAAGGGCGGTGGAAGCTTTTTGCCAATGAGTCTTTCGAGAAGATCGAACTCTACGATCTCGATGCGGATATCGGCGAATCGAGAAACGTCGCGGCGCAGCAACCCGCCGTGCGCGACGCTCTGCTCACCGAACTAAAGGGCTGGCGGAAACGTTTCCCGTTGACGCCGCTTCCGCCCGCGCAGCGCGTTGAAACGCCGTCGCTCGAAGAGCTGGCAAAACGTCCCTATCACGATTAACCCTGAATCAAGCGCCGGTAGAAGTTGTTCTGTCCTCCGACATCGGTGAGGCGGAATTCCCGGCCTTGAAACGGAAACGTGAGCTTGGTGTGTTCGAGGCCGAGCAGGCTCAGCAGCGTTGCATGCAGATCGTGCATCGAGACTTTGTCCTGTGTGGCGCGCATGCCAATGTCGTCTGTCGCGCCGATCACCTTGCCGCCTTTGATGCCGCCGCCTGCCATCCACACCGTGAAGCCATAGGGATTATGATCGCGCCCGTTGCGGTTGCCGCCGCCGCCGGCCGCGCCGTCGGTGAATGGCGTGCGGCCGAAATCGCCGCCCCACAACACGACCGTGCTATCCAGCAATCCGCGCGACTTCAAATCGGTCAACAGCCCGGCGATGGGGCGGTCTACTTTGTTCGCCATGAACGCGTGGTTCTGGTCGCATTCGTTGTGGCCATCCCAACCGACCTCGGCGCCCTTCTTTCCGCCCGAATACAACTGCACGAAACGAACGCCCTTTTCCACCAGCCTTCTGGCCATCAGGCATTGCGTGCCGAACTCGTTTGTTTGCGCCTCGCCGATGCCGTAGAGTTTGCGCGTCGCTTCGGTTTCCTTCGACAGGTCCGCGACTTCGGGCACCGACATCTGCATCTTGAACGCGAGTTCGTAACTGGCCATGCGTGCCGCGAGCTCGGTATCGGCGGCGCGCTGTTCGCGGTGTTGTTCGTTGAGATGCCGCAGCGTTTCGAACATATGCCGCTGTTGATTTTCGGAGATCTCCGCCGGGCGATTGATGTTGAGAATCGGCGGGCCGTCGCTGCGCAGCACGGTGCCTTGATACATCGCCGGTAGAAATCCCGACGCATATGCGGGCGAGCCGGCTTTGATGCCGCCGTCTAGCATTACGACAAATGCCGGCAGATTCTCGCTCTCGTTGCCGAGCCCATACACGACCCAGGATCCAACGCTCGGGCGGCCAATGCGGCCCCAGCCGGTGTTCATCCAGGTCTGTCCGGTCACGTGCGTGAAGCCGTCGTGATAACACGAGCGGACTACGGCGAGATCGTCGGCATGCGCGGCGAGATTCTCGAATAGGTCGGAGATCTCGATGCCCGATTGCCCGCGCTTCTTGAACACGCGCGGCGTGGCCATCAGCGGCGCTTTGTCGACCTGCGTGAACTGGAAATCCGCGCTGCCAAAGCTCGGCGGCACTGGCTGTCCATGCAGCTTGTTTAACAGCGGCTTCGGATCGAAGGTGTCGAGATGACTCGGCCCGCCGTGCATGAAAAGAAAGATGACACTTTTGCCTTTGGACTCGAAGTGCTTCGGCTTGGCGGCGAACGGATTGACCGACGCCGCGGGAAGTATCGTCGACGCCGCGAGCCCGCCAAAGCCGAGCGCGCTGTTGCACAAGAAATCTCGACGGCTGCCGTTAATCGACATAGAGGAACTCATTCATATTGAAGACCACCAGAGCTAGCTGTTGCAACGGAAGAGATTGCGCGAGCGCCTTTTCATCCGCTGCCGGCACACGGGCAAGCGCCAGCCGCCAAAGTGTGGACACCGGATCGGCGGCGTCGATCGCGCGCGCCCGCTCGGCGAGCAGCGCGGCCTGTTTCAGTGAGAACTCGCCGTTGATCAGGGTGAGCGCTTGTGGAGCGACCGTCGTGCTGTCGCGCCGTGAACAGCTTTGCGACGTATCGGGGACATCAAAGGTTGTCAGCATGGGCAATGGGAACGTTCGCTTCACGTAGAGGTAGACGCTGCGGCGCGTGTGCTCCTTAGGGTCCAGCGCTTCGGGCCATTGCCCGCGCGCCCACATGACGGTGTACTCTTCCTTGCTCAATGGAGGAATCACGGGCCGGCCGCCCATTTTTAAATTGAGCGCACCGCTGGCGGCAAGCATGGAGTCGCGCAGCGTCTCGCCGTCGATCCGCTGCCGGTTCATCCGCCACAGAAAACGGTTGTTCGCGTCGATGCGCCGATTGGCCTCGGGACCTTCACTTGCCCGCTGATACGCCGCCGAGAGCATGATCTGCCGGTGCAGTTTTTTCATGCTCCAGCCGTTTTCGACAAACTCACTCGTCAGCCAATCGAGCAGTTCTGGATGCGTCGGCGGTTCGCCCTGCCGTCCGAAATCGCCAGGGGTGGCGACGATTCCGCGTCCGAAGTGCCAGTGCCACACACGGTTTACCATCACGCGCGCGGTGAGCGGATGCGAAGGGTCGGAGAGCCATTGCGCGAGCGACGTGCGACGGTGTTCATCGTCCACCTTCACTGCTGCGCCGATGACCGCCGGCATGGCGGGATCGACCTTTTCGCCGCGCGCGCGCCAGTCGCCGCGATGCGTCATGTAGGTGTCCATTCGCGTGGCGGAGCGGCCCAGCACCGTCGCCGTTTGCGCGACGGGATTCGCCTTCAACGCCGCCTCGCCTAACTCCACGATCAGCCGCTTTTTTTCGGCGTCCTCTTCCGGCGTGAAGGGGATGTCTGCCTCTTTGCCTTCCGCGTTTTCCTGCAGGCCGGCCTGCGTCATCGCGCCTTCGAGCTTCGCGGCCAGCACGCGCTGTTCGGGTGTTCGCTTCGCCTGCGGAGTATCGTAAGCCGCGAGTACATCGGCGCCGAACCGGGATCTCACCTTGTCCACGACTCGTTTGCGCGCGGCTTGATTGATCCGTTGAATTGCGCCCTTCAACTCCTCCACCTTCAGCCAGTTCGTATAGCCCGACTTGAATCCAAAGATGTTGAACTGGCTGACGACGGGTGTTTCGCGTTCTTCGCTGTTTGCAAAAACGGCCATCATCGCGTGATAGTCCTTCTGCGTGATCGGATCGAACTTGTGATTGTGGCAGCGGGAACAACCGAGAGTTAGTCCGAGAAATGCTTCGCCGGTTGTGTCGACGACATCGGTTAGCCACTCGTAGCGAACCTGGCCGCCGAAGAACGCGGCTTCGTGATAGGCCGGGCCGATCGTGTACAGGCCGGTTGCGATGCGCGCTTGCAGGTGTTCGAGCTTTTCGCGTGGGATGTCGAAGCCGCCGTTGAGATCGAGATTGTCCGGCCACAACTCGTCGCCGGCGATCTGCTCCTGGACAAACCGGTTATATGGCTTGTCGTTGTTACAGGCGTTGATCACGTAATCGCGATAGCGCCAGGCGTTTGGGAAGTAGATATCGGTCTCGAAGCCGCCGGTGTCGGCGTAGCGAACGACATCGAGCCAGTGCCGGCCCCAGCGCTCGCCGTAGCGCGGAGAGGCGAGCAGGCGATCGAGGACCTTCGCGAATGCGTCCGCGCCGGTGTCGGCGAGGAAAGCATCCACTTCCTGCGGCGTAGGCGGAAGGCCGTGCAAATCGAACGTGGCCCTGCGAATCAGCGTGCGCTTGTCGGCCGCGGCGGCGGGTTTCAGTTTGTGTTCGTCGAGCTTGGCTTGAATGAAGCCGTCGATCGGATTGGCGTAGCCACCGGGCGGCGCCGAGCGCCGCACCTTCTTGAACGACCACCAGTTTGGTTCACTGGGTGAAACAACCTTCGACCATGGCGCGCCGCCCGCCACCCATCGTGCGAGCGTTTCAACCTCTTCCTGCTTCAGTCCGGTTTTTCCCGGTGGCATTTGCAGCGAGCCGGTTCGGCGAACGGCCTGGATCAACAGGCTCGCGTCCGCGTTGCCAGGCGTCATTGCCGGACCGCGCGCACCACCCTTAAGCAGGCCTTCTCGTGTGCGCAGGTCGAGCCCCCCCATCGCGGCGGCGCCGTGGCAGGAACCGCATTGATTCTGCAAAATGCTCACCGCGTCTTGGGCGGCTAACGCGGACGCAGCCAGCAGCAGGCAGACTCTCATCAATCATGAGCATATCGAAATCTCTGATTCCGGTGGGACGCGCCAAAACGACGGCGGGCGGTTGCGAGAGTTGATTACTGACGTAGCGCTTTGAGTTTGTCGGCGACCGTCGAACCGACGGCGCGTTCCCAGGAGCCATACGTCGGATTCGGAATCACAAACCACTTCACGCCCCATTTGTCGGCGTGGAAGCGGGCGAGTTCGGCGCGTTCGGCGACGGAGTCGGGCGGCTTGACGAAATCGTTGAAGTCATCGCCGAGCAGCAGGAGCACGCGGTGTTTGGCGGCAACGTGGCGACGCCGTTCGGTCTTGTCGCTCGTGGACGTCTTGCACAGAAGGCGCGATGAGTCGAAGGGGATTCGGAGCCTCTTGAGCACGCGTACGGTTGCGTCGGCGTCGCTCATGGGATCACACTGGCGATTGGTTATATAGAACGGCGCGACGCCTTTCAGCAGGGCATTGTCGAGGAATCGAACCGCGCCGCCGATGGCGCCGGCCCGGGCTTCTCCGACCCAGGCTTGAAACACCGGTTCGCTGAAGGCGGCGTCCTGAGCGACGAGTCTCGCCTGGTGGGCTGAGTTATCGAGAACCGTCTCGTCGAGGTCGAGGATTACGGCGGGCGGCAATGCGCGAAAATCCGTGCCTTGTTCGTACGCCGCGCTCCAATTGGGGTCGGCGAGTGCGGCGTCGAGGCTGCGGGCCGCCGACTGATACGCGCCGGTGGCGATCCCGATGTACTCGGCCGAGGTCTGCATCCAGGACACGGCATTCAGGTTGGGATACTGTTTTTGCTGAGCGAACGCGGCGGTGCAAAAGAGAAGGATGGAAAGGCGCATATAAAGGAACGATAGCAAAGGCTGCGCGGGTCCAAAATGCGAAAAGCCGCCAGTACGGCGGCTTTTCGCGTGTGGTTCTCGATACGGTTTATATCTTCACGGCCGGTTTCTTGGAGTTGAACATCTTCTCCATGTCGTTCATCGGCAGCGCGATCTGTAGGCGGGTCGTTCTGGCGTCGGTCGTGAGTTTCATCCGATCGAGCGCGGTGGCGAACCCTTTCATTTCCGGTTTATCGCGGTTCATCTGGACCATCGTCGAAACGAAGCGAATCACGTCGGCCATGGCGGTGGCGTCCTTCTCGTTCTGCGAAACGGTTTCGGCCGTGAGTTCGATCGCCTCGGCCATGAAGCGCACACCCAAGGCCGCTTGTTGGATTCCCTTGAAGACATCACCATTCATCATGCCGCCCATACCGCCCGTGCTCGGAGCCCCCGAGGGAAGTGCCTTGGTCATTTCGGCGATGGGCATGGTCGACACCATCCAGATATCGTTTGACTGGCTGAGGGCGCGAATCCGGGCGAAGGCTTCGGCCGATATGGCCGCGGTGGCGGCGCTCTTGCGCTGGACCGCGGCTTTCACGGTGTCCGAGGAGCCGAAGACGACCAGCGACGGATCGACGATGGCTGCGCTCATGTTGTCCTGATTCGGCGCGGAGAACATCTCGATGCCATTAAAGTTCTCGATCTTCCCGGCGCCCGTGACGTTGATAAACGCCCTGATTTTCGACGCGTCGAATGCGCCGCGCATGAGAACGAGACCGGGGCCTTTCTTCGAGTTCAAGTCGTTTGAGGCCATGACGACTTCGCGCAGATCGCGGCGGGGGTCGAAGCCCGTGGCGGCAACCATCTTGCCGATATCGGAGTCCTTCTTGTCCAGTTCCTCCATAAATTTCTTGCCGAGCGGGGAGGCCTTGGCGCGGTCGATATCGATGCCCGCGACAAAGCGCGCATCGGCCATGATCATGTTAAGCAGGGCCGTGTCGGCGGCCATCGCGGAGAAGGCGGCCAGA
>VFZQ01000133.1 GCA_016871135.1 Acidobacteriota bacterium
GGCGGTCAATCCGAGCTCCGCCGCCGTTGTGGACATGTAGGCGCGATCGAGCTTATCGTCTTGAATGGCGATTATTCCCAGGATGTCGTTAAGCTGTTTATCGCTACCGCCGCCAGACTGCCGGATCCAATCGAGCTTCGCGAGAATTGCATCCTCGGCGCTTACAACCGCAAACTCGATTGATTCACCGAATAGACTTGATTCCCGCATAGTGCTTCTCTGAATCTCCGCCAGCCGAAAGCGATTGCCCGAGACGGGAAACAGGTCGAACTTGTAGACGCTTTCGATATGAATGAGGTTCGCCGGGCGGCTGATGCGAAATGCATTCCTAATGTGGTCGGCGTCCGCCGCGAATCCATCGCCAAGCGCGTCGAGAAAATCGGTCACTTGGGTGGGATGCATATCGACCAGAATATCGACGTCTCTGGTAAACCGGGCAATTCCGTGCATGGAACTGGCAACCGATCCGCCTACCGCGTATTTGATTTCGAGTTTGTCGAGAGCGGCCAGCACCGCACCGAAGGCTTGGTATGCATGCCTCAAGCTGACATCTTCCGCGGATACGCGATATTGGCCAGATCCTCGCCGTATTTCCGCAGAGCCAGTTCACGTCGAAGGTCATAGTCAGAATACGAAGGATTCATTTTCCGAATATCGGACAACAAGAGCGTATCGCCGAATTCTATCTGCTCAAACACCTGTTCAAGCCGCTGGCCCGGAGTCAAACGCCGCGCACACTTCAGCCACACCTCCATCATTTCTGGGGAAGTATCGGCAAGTTCAAGCTTCATCGCCATCTTCAACCATCATACGCTCCGCTCCGCGAGCAGTATCAACGACTGCCCAAGCGGCAAATCCACACCCGCCGAAATGATCTTCGACTCGACGGCCAGCGGTGCATACAACAACCGGTCGAGCCACGGCGCCACCGGTTCCACGCCGCTCGACGGCTCGCCGCCAAATAGCGGTTCGATTACCCGGAATTTCATCAGCGCCACCGGCAGCAACAGCGAATTCGCATATGTACAGCGCAGGACGCGGAACCCCGCGTCTTCGACCGCGCGCATCAGCCGCGAGCGAGTGAACCGCTGGCGCTCCATCGCGAACTCCGAGTGATGACTCCGCAAAATATCGAGCGCCGAAGCGCGCAAGGCCAGAAATCCCCCCGGCTCCAGCACACGATAAAACTCGCGCAACGGTTCCGATTCCTCTCCGCGCGGCAGGTGCACGATTACATCCATACTCACGACGGCGTCGAAGGCCGCATCGCGATACGGCAGCGTCTGAATGTCGCCCTGCAACAACCGGCCCACACCGAGCGACTTGGCGTATTCCAACCCTTCCCAGCCAAGGTCCAGCGGGTACATCGGCCACCCGTACCGCTGCTCCAACTCTTTCGCGAAATGTCCGGTTCCGGCTCCGGCTTCCAGCACGCGCCGGAACTTTCGCTTCGCCGCAACCGGATCGAGCAGGCCGAACATGATGCGGCGTTGCCCGCGATACCACCAGAACGCGTTCTCGGCCTTGGCTATGTTGGCGAATTCCGCCGGGTTCATCATGGGCGTAACCTCGCCGCGTCGGGGGCATCCAGGTAGTGTTCGAACTCAGCGCGATAATAGGCGAGCGTATTGGCCACTCCGTCGACAAACGAGGTGTTCGTCGACCAGCCGATAGTCTCGCCGATCCGCGTCGAATCGGTTGAGTAACTGCCGATGTCAATCGACTTGTGCCCCTCCGGAAACTCGCGATAGCGCAGCGGGCAACCGCCGGCGGCCGCCACGGTCGCGGCCATCTCGGCCAGGGGAATCGCCGCCGGACCGCCGACGTTCATATAGATGTGCGGCAGCTTCTCCCTTGCCGCGCATCGCAGGCACGCGTCGACGACATCGTCGATATACACGGGATCGCGGGTCTGTTTTCCGTCACCGAAAATTTCGATCGGGTCGCCCAGCAAAGCCCGGCGGAAGAAATGTCCGAGCACGCCTTGTTCGGGAACGTTCAGCGCCATGCGAGGCCCGTAAACATTGGTGAATCGCAGGACCGTCGCGTCGAAGTCTCCGCTTTCGGAGAACAGCCGGTGGTAGCTGGCCGCCGCGTTCTTGTGCACGCCATTGAAGTCGATCGGGTTCACATGATGTGCTTCCGTGATCGGCAGGAATTGCGGCACGCCGTACACCTGGCGTGTGCTCGCATAGATCACTCGCGCGCCGGGCGAGACTTCTCGCAGGGCCAGCAGGAAACGCAACTGTGCTGTGGTATTCAACTCCAAATCGCGTAGCGGATTGCGCATCGAGTTGATGTGGCTGATCTCGCCCGCCATGTTGAAGACGACCGGTATGCCCGACAGGACCCGCGCATGATTCCCCGCGTTGGCGATATCGTCTTCGATGATCTCGACCTCGGCGCCCGCCAAATTGCGCGCGTTGGCGCCGCACCCGCGGATGGCCGAATCGAGCACCAGCACCTTCGCGCCCATTGCGGCCAGCCGGACGGCGATACTGCTTCCGATGAATCCCAGTCCACCCGTGACCAGAATTCGTTTCCCCTCGTAGTTCATTCGCTGTGACTACAGTCTATCGGAATCCGGCTAGGCCGCGCGGGAGATCTCCTCGGCGATGGTCTCCGGCTCCAACACTCGGACGGCCTCCACAAGAAGCAGAGAGGCGACCGTGAACTGTTGCCGCCTCTGATAGAACGATGCCAGCACATCGAGAATGGCTCCGAACTCGGTCCGGATCTCGCGGAGCGTGCCCCGGTTCATGGGTGTGCCGGCGCGCAACGCTTGCGCCCACCAGCCCACGCGAGAACAAAATCGAATGAATCCAGTTATCACCGAGTGTTCGTTGTCGATTAAACGCAGTAGATGCGTCCGCTGCCGAATTACGTCGGCCGTCACCCGAGTAGCGTTGCGGTGGCATAGCGCCGCGACGGCCGATTCGGCGCCGGGCATGGTCTTCAGCGCGGACGTAACCGCGCGAAGTGGCACGTCGATCCGCCTAGCCACCGGTACGAATGCCCGAAACAGGAGATCGAAATTCAGGACGCTGAGTCCCATCTCGTCGACATACCCGCCGTTTACCGGCTCGGCGACGGAATAAGCCAGCGCCGCCACCGCCTTTTGCGGCACGGCGAAGTCCTCGACCGTACGGAGTTGTTGCGCGGGAATCCACTGGCGCATACCCTGCTGCAGGCGCCGAGCAAGGACGCGGTAGGTCCGCGCGTAGTTGTGGGTCGTCTCCGCGGGTGCTCCCGTCAGACCAAACCCCGGATCGCACACCCGGCTGACCGGTTTGGGGTTGGGCAGGAAGCCACCCGGTTCGGGTTCCGCCGCGATCGTCAGCGGGGTCGCATCGCCGAAAGCGGCCCGAGCGATCAGCACAATCGCCTGATGCATCGCATGGGTCGCCGCAGGCTCGGGGTCGGCGGCATGTTCGGCAACTACCCGGCCCACCGAATCAAGTCGGAAGCGCAATTCCGCCGCCCACTCCCCAATCGTAGGTGTCTTCTTAACCGACCCCAGCGTGAAGTAGGGCGGTAAATGAACTTCAACCTCGCCCGGTCCCAACGGGTACAAGAACTGCTGTACCGACTCGGGCAAGTCCCTGAAATCTTCGATCGTCCGCGAAACCGGCAGGATGAGATCGTGGCCAAACGTCTGGCGGACCCAGTGCAGGTGAACGGCTGCGGGTCCTCGGTGAGTTAACACCTGCATTACGATTAAATACTACGTGATAAAAATAGTTTTGTCAACGCAGCTATGCGGCTATTGATGCCGCTAAATGAATCCTGGCTTCCCGGGCGAGTTCTCCGACCGTTTTCCATTGGCAGCCGGATTCGGCCAGGATGGCGAAGCACTCCTCCATCCGCCGCATCTTTTCCGTCAGCGATCCGGCGGCGCGTTCCAGGTGCATCCGCTCCGAGCCGTCAAAGTCTTCATCACATGTAAGATCAGCCGGATGAATCACATAGTGGAAGTATCTGCGGGCTGCGAGCGCATCGCGCATCATTTGAAAGTGACGGTCCCAGCCCAATAGAAACCCTGTCGTGTGCCATACCGCCATTCCAAGTGGTCCCGGCGTTGTGGGAACAGGAATTACAACCACATTTCCACGCAAAAACGGATCTCTAGAACCTAGAATTGGTTGCGTCCAATCCCGCCGATTCAGCACGCGTAGCAGTTTATCGGAGTTTCCGATATGGTTCAATGCATTCTTGAACACAAATGGGTAGTAGAGCAGTGACGGAAACAGGCTCATGTCGTAGTCATAGCGCAGTTCATTGAGGAGCCGCATCAACCTGTCCGAATAGCTCCAGGCCGGCGCGATAAACCCCTTGGGCGCCTTCCCTATGGCCTCGGTCAGCCGCTCGTGCGTCCGCACCACTTCTTCCCGCATTTCCAGCGGCTTCAGCGCACCTAAATCCGTGTAGTGATTCCAGGTGTGGTTTCCGATCTCGTGGCCCGCGGCGGAAATCTCCCGCAGCCGGCGACAAGCGTGTTCGTCTTCCAAATCGCGGCCAATCGCATACATGGAGTACGAGAATCCGAATTTTTCCGCCAATCCGAGAAAGCGGTCGATTACTTGGCGGTAGGTAGGGTCGACATACCCGGCCGGGTAGCCGGCCGCCTGCGCCATGGAGTCCAGATGTAAGGCGACGGAAACGTACCTCTGCAATGCGGCCACACTCAGTTATCGGTGTCCGTCGGAACAAACTTTAACGGCGCGATCCGCCCCGCAGTTGGTGGCTCAGTAATTTTTCCCCTAAGGGTCGTAGGTGTTCGACCTATCTAGCCCGAACCTACCGCGTCAGTACATTGCGTGGTGGCATCTAAGCAATCTGTCCAATTGGGCAATTCCACGCCACCCCATAGAATCGCTAATGACAGCCCAATCGGACAGAAAGCAATGATCACAACCCTGCCATCCAGGAACGCCGCCAAGGCCTTCTTCAGCGAAACCGAAGCGGCCGAAGCCTTGGGCATCTCCACGGACCGTTTTCGCGAACTCGTCAAGACCCATATCGCCCAAAGTGACGACGAAGTGAGCAACATCGGCGCCACCACGTATCAATCCTCGGACCTGCTGATTCTCAAACTGCTCGCGAAATTGCCGGTTCTCGTCTAACTGCTATTGGCGTCCGGCCCTCCGCCGTTATAGACTGACGGAGTCATGGCAAATCTAGGATTTTTGGGTCTGGGCATCATGGGCTACCCCATGGCCCGACATTTATTGGAAGCCGGCCACAATGTGGCCCTCTGGAGCAACACCGCCTCCAAATGCGCCGAACTCGCCGCCAAGTTCCCGCAACTGGGCAAGGTCTGTGCGACGCCAAAGGAGGTCGCCGCCAACTCCGATGTTATTGTACTCATCGTCGGCGACACCGCGATGTCGGAACAGGTCGTTTTCGGCGAAGACGGACTGATGGCGGCGGCAAAGCCCGGCACCGTAATCGTCGACGCCTCGACCGTCGCTTGCGCCTATTCGAAGTCGGCCTCGGCGCGCTGTAAGGCAAAAGGCGTGGATTTCCTCGACGCCCCGTGTACCGGCTCCAAGCCCGGCGCCGAAAGCGGGAACCTCACCTTTATGATCGGCGGCGACCAGGCGGTCTTCGAAAAAGTGAAGCCGTTGCTCGAGCCGATGGGCAAGCGCCTCTACTACTGCGGCGGCCCCGGTCTCGGCATGCACGCCAAACTGACCCAGAATCTGATCCTCTCCAATCTTCTCCAGGCGTTCAACGAGGGTCTCGTCCTGGCCACCAAGGCCGGCGTCGATCCCGAGCTTATGCTCGACATCCTCGACAACTCCGCCGCCAAGAGCGGCCTCATCGCCTTTAAAGCGCCTTATGTGTTCCGCCGCGACTTCTCCACCAACTTCTCCGTAAAGTGGATGCACAAGGACATTGGCCTGATGCTCGAGTCCGCCCGGGACATCGGTGTCCCTCTTCCTTTAACTTCCTTAACGCACCAGATGTTCCAGGCGGCGATTGCCACCGGACACGGCGACGAAGATATCTGTTCTACAATCAAGGTCTTAGAAGGAATCGCCGGTACCGAGGTGAAGAAGCGAGAGGCCTAAGCCTCCCGCTTCTACAATTTTTCACACAGAAAGTTCTTGCAATTCCAAAAATCATATCGTAAGATTGAAAGTAAGCCGGGGGGGCAACTCCCATCAAAGCGAGACTAACCTCATAAAGACCCCTGAAGCATCCCTCCCGGCGCCCTTCGGGGTTCCTATCAAGACCAGATAGGAACTGGATAAGGGTTTGAGTGAATCGGAGCGAACTCTCCGATAGCGCTACTTGCAGTTGAGGTAGCGGGCATAGTCCAAGCGTACGCCGCTTGAAGGCTGATACCCGGTGCCGTCGAAGGTCTCGGTGTAAAGAAATGCCTGTTGCCGGCAGAGCTTGTCATTCGGCATTTTGTAGAGCACGAATCCGCCCCGCGTACGAGACAGCGGAATACCGCGCCGGTTCTTTTGGATCCGCCAAGGGTCGGGCTTCATGACCGTCTTGAGAACTGTGCCGCCGGGATGCCAATCGGCCACGCCTTTGCGTGCGAAGGCCTCCAGCCGAGTATCGTGAGGACCATCGGGGAATGACCAGCGCGGCGCGAGCCGTTCCATTTCCTTGTGCAACGCGGCCAACGCGTTGAGCGATTCGGCATCGGGGAAATTCTTCTTGAACTTCTCCGGATACAGCGCGGCGTCTTTTTCGACGGTGGTGTCGGCCTGGAGAAAGCCCTCGGCGGCTTCCATGCGGCTGATCAGCCTTTCGACCTGGGACGCGGCGAAACCGGCGGCGCAGAGGACGCCGACGGTGATTGGGGCAAGAATAAGTGGTCTCATGCAGGAGAACTCGCACTTGCCCGCCAAGTCGTATCAAGGAATTTAATGGCGCGATGTTATCCTCATAGAACGGCCAACGCATGAGAACGCTCACCGTACTCGGCTCAACCGGCTCCATTGGGACCAGCACACTCGACGTTGTGCGGCGCAATCGTGACGCCTACCGCATCCACGCGCTGGTTGCCGGTCAAAACGTCGATCTTCTCATCGAGCAGATTCGGGAATTCTCGCCCGCCGTCGTTGTTGTCGCCGATGCCGCCATCCGCGATGCTCTCCACGCCCGGCTGCCAAGAACCGGAGATCTTCCCCAGCTGGATCACGGCTCGGCCGCGCGCGTCTCCACCTCGACCGCACCCGAGGTTAACTTCGTGATGTCGGCCATCGTCGGTGTCGCTGGGCTCGAAGCCACTTACGAAGCCATCCGCGCGGGCAAGTCCGTCGGCCTGGCGAATAAGGAAACCCTCGTCGCCGGCGGAGATCTGGTCATGAAGGCGGTCAAGCAGACCGGGACGTCGATGATACCGGTCGACAGCGAACACAACGGCGCTCACCAATGCCTCCGCGCCGGGCGACGCGAGGACGTCACCAAATTAATTCTCACGGCCAGCGGCGGACCTTTTCGCAAAACGCCCAAGGCCGATCTGGCCCGCGTGACCGTGGCGCAGGCGCTCAATCATCCCACTTGGAAGATGGGCCGCCGCATCACCATCGACTCGGCGACCCTCATGAACAAAGGCTTCGAAGTGATCGAAGCCTGCTGGCTATTCGACATGCACCCGCGCGAGGTTGAGGTCGTCGTGCATCCGCAATCGGCCGTCCACGCCATGGTGGAATACAACGACGGCTCCGTTATCGCGCAAGTCTGCGCCACCGACATGCGCATGCCGATTCAGTACGCTCTCACCTATCCCGCGCGCGACGACGCTCCCGTTCCGCGCATGGATTGGCGCACCGCCCGCACGTGGGAATTTGAGCCTCCCGACTTCGACAAATTTCCGCTTCTGCGGCTTGCCTACCAGGCGCAGGAAACAGGTGGCTCGGCTACATGTACACTAAATGCAGCCGATGAGATAGCCGTGGAGGCTTTTCTCGACGAGCGGTTGCCCTTCAACGGCATCGCGGAAGTTGTTAACGATACACTCGAAGCAGTACCCGTACGGACGCCCACGTGCGTCGGAGAGATATTGGAGATCGATCAGGAAAGTCGCCGCGTCGCCCGCCAACTGGTAGGGGAGAGGGTAGCTGCGGCCCGCTAGCGTTCAATCATGGGAATCGTACAAAACATCTGGTGGATGTTGGTCCTCATCGGGGTGATGATCCTGATCCACGAACTCGGCCACTACTGGGCCGCGCGCTGGTTCGATGTCCGCGTCGAAGCGTTCAGTTTCGGCTTCGGGCCGCGCCTGTTCGGCTATCGTAAGGGCGAGACCGACTTCCGCGTCTCGCTCATCCCCTTTGGCGGGTACGTGAAGATGACGGGCGAGCAACCGGGTGAAGACGGCTCGGAAGATCCGCGCGGATTTCTCGGCAAGCCTCGCTGGCAGCGCATGATTATCGCCTTTGCCGGTCCCCTGATGAACATTCTGCTTGCGGTGGGACTGCTGGCGGGACTCTACATGAACCGGTATCCGAAAGTTGTCGGCGCCGACGGCCCCGCGACGCTCGGCTTTGTGGAAAAGGACTCCGCCGCGGCGAAGGCCGGCCTAGCCGAGGGCGATGTGATCGTTGCCATCGACGGCAAGCAGAATCCGACCTGGGAAGAGGTGGCGCTCGCGGTGATCGGTTCGGCCAACCGGCCCCTTCCGGTTCTGGCCACGCGCAAAGGCGAGCAAATCATCGCCACTATGACGCCGCTTCTCGACGAGCAAACCGGTGTCGGTGAAGCCGGATGGTCGCAGCATCACGAGATTCAAGTGGGCGCTGTGACGCCCGATACGGGCGCCGAAAAAGCGGGCTTGAAGAGTGGCGATGTTCTAGTGGCGCTCGACGGTGTGAAGCTCGGCTCTACCTTAAAGCTGCACGCGCTCTTGCGCGAAGGGGCCGGCAAGCCGGTCCAACTCACGTATCTTCGTGACGCAAAAGAAACCATCGTCGAAATCCAGCCCAAGCTGACCGAGTTGGATGCTAAGGAGAAGCGCTGGCTGCTCGGTGTGCAGTTGACCCCGCGTGTGACGTTTGTCGCGCTGGGCTTCGGCGATGCGCTCAACGAATCGATCAAGCAAAACAAACGGGATGCCGGTCTGATCCTGCAATTGCTACGCGGCATCGTCGAACGCCGCACATCGGGCAAGACACTCTCCGGCCCCATCGGCATCGCCCGCATGTCGGCTGAAGCGGCCCGCGACGGTGCGCCGACCTTCATCTGGCTCATGGCGCAGGTGTCGCTGAACCTGGCGATCTTCAACCTGCTACCGATTCCGATTCTCGATGGCGGCACGATACTCATGCTGCTGATCGAAATGCTGCTCCGGCGCGACCTCAGCATGCAACTCAAAGAGACCATCTTCAAACTTGGCTTTGTCTTTTTGATGATGGTTGTGGCGTTTGTGCTCTACAACGACATCTCGAAAATCCTGCCGGGTTAGGGATCGGCCCGGCGTGCGACAACGGTCGGACTATCAGCCGTCGACCATACGTCACGCTCCGGGCATCCGCCATCGCTCAAAACGTTAACTTCAGGGCGCCCTGCAACTGCCTCGGCGTATTGGCAATGCCGAGCACGCGGCCGAAGTTGGGGTTGGCGAAGTTGACCACGGGAACGCCCCAAACCGGCGTGTTGGTGGTGTTGAACGCTTCGGCGCGGAACTCGAGGCGCACGGTCTCGCCCATCGGGAAGACGCGGAATAGCGAAAGATCCACGTTCTTGCCCCAATCGGCACGCATGGCGTTGCGTCCCATATTGCCGTAGGTGAACGGCGCCGGAGTGGCGAATGCCTGCGTATTGAACCACTGCGCGGGGCTGGGGTTCGACAGCTTGGCATTGCCCACCTGGTTGAGCCGTACATAGAACCCGGCATTGTTGGAGTT
>VFZQ01000134.1 GCA_016871135.1 Acidobacteriota bacterium
CGAGGATGCGCTCGGCCGCCAGGGCGGAGCGCTGCGCGCCGGCGCGCGAGGAGAGCGCGACGCGGTGAGCGAAGACGGGGATGACAAGCGCCTTCACGTCGTCGGGAGTCACAAACGTCCGGCCGTCGAGATAGGCCAGCGATTGCGCCGCGCGATAGAGCGCCTGCGCGCCGCGCGGACTGACGCCGAGCGAGAACGATTCGTGATTGCGCGTGCGATCGACGACAGCGAGGATGTAGTCGACAATGGCGTCGTCGACACGAACCGATTCGGACTCGCGTTGCAGCGCCAGCACGTCGTCGGCGTGCAGGAGCGGAGCGGGCGCGGACCCGTTTGAAGTGCTGCGGCGGAGGATCTCGCGTTCGCTGGCGGAATCGGGATAACCAATCCGCAGGCGCATCAGGAAGCGATCAAGCTGGGACTCGGGCAGCGGATAGGTTCCGTGATGCTCCATCGGGTTCTGAGTCGCCAGAACCATGAAGGGCATCGCGAGCGGATGCGTAACGCCGTCGACCGATACCTGGCCCTCGTTCATCGCTTCCAGCAGCGCCGACTGCGTGCGCGGCGTGGCGCGGTTGATTTCGTCGGCCAGCAGAAAATTCGTGAAGACCGGGCCGGTCTTGAATTCGAAATCCTGGGAGTGCGCGTTGTAGACGCTCACGCCCGTTACATCGGCGGGCAACATGTCGGCGGTGAATTGAAGGCGGTGAAAGCGGCAGTCGACGGCGCGCGCCAAGGCGTTGGCGAGCGTCGTCTTTCCGACGCCAGGCACGTCTTCGATCAGCAGATGACCCTTCGACAGCAGGCACGTCAACGCAAGGCGCACGACTTCGCTCTTGCCGCGAAGCGCGTCTTCCAGGCGGGCCGTCAACGCGGGCAACCGCGCGGCGGCAACCGGCATCGCTGTCTCGCGCTCGGTCATTTCCCCTATCATAACAACGTGGGCAACGAATCTACGAATTTGCGGTGGCTGGAGCGTGCGGTGGAACTGGCGGCGGCGAACGCGGCTTCGGGCGCGGGCGGACCCTTCGGCGCGGTCATTGTGAGGGATGGAGCGATCATCGCCGAAGGCGCGAATTCGGTGGTCCGGACCGCCGATCCAACCGCGCACGCGGAGGTCGTTGCGATACGGAATGCGGCGTCGGCCCTTGGAACGCACGAACTTTCCGGCTGTACGCTCTTCGCCAGTTGCGAGCCGTGCCCGATGTGCCTGGGCGCGATCTTGTGGGCGCGGATCGACCGTGTTTATTTCGCCGCGACGAAAAGCGACGCCGCGGCCGCCGGGTTTGATGATAGCCTGTTCTACGAACAATTTGGCAAGCCGGCTGGCGAGCGGATTGTGCCGATGTTACAGCAGTCCGTCCCGGATCGCGTCCGTCCGTTTCGAGAATGGCAGTCATTTTCGGGAAAGGTAACTTACTAGGCATGGCCACGGCACTCGAGTTGAAAGCTTTAGTCAAGCAGTTCCCAACGGCGCGCGTTGTGGACGGTATTTCGCTCGACATACCGAAGGGCTGTTTCTATTCCCTGCTGGGTCCCTCTGGTTGCGGCAAAACAACTATCTTGCGGATGATCGCGGGCTTCTCCGAACCCGACGAAGGCGACATCATTCTGAACGGACGGCGGTTAAATGGACTTCGGCCTTATGAGCGGCCCGTCACGACCGTCTTCCAAAGTTATGCTTTGTTTCCCCATTTGACCGCCTACGAGAATGTGGCGTTCGGATTGCGCCGCCGCGGTGAGACTAACTTCGACAAGAAGGTGAGAGACTCGCTGGCGATGGTTGGCCTTGCTGAAAAAGCGGAACGATTTCCAGCTAACTTATCCGGCGGCGAGAAGCAGCGGACGGCGCTGGCGCGGGCGCTGGTGCTCGAGCCGGAACTGCTGTTGCTTGACGAGCCGCTCTCGGCGCTCGATCCGGCGCTGCGTAAACGCGTCCGATTGGAGTTAAAGCAGATCCAACAGCGTATCGGCATCACGTTCGTGTTTATTTCGCACGATCAGGAAGAGGCGCTGTCGTTGTCGGACCGGATCGCCGTGATGAATAAGGGAAAAATCGAACAGATCGGCACGCCGCGCGAGATCTACTTGCAGCCGGCCACGCGCTTTGTCGCAGGCTTTCTTGGCGCGGTGAATTGGATCGGCCCTGTCGGCGTGAGGCCGGAATGGACGCGCATCGGACGAACCGCGCCCGGCGATGTCGATTCGGTGGCTGCAACCGTTGAGACCGCTGTGTTTCTGGGCGATTCGGTCCACGTTCATGCGAAGACGGCCGATGGATCCGTGATCACCGCGCAGGTGCACGATTCGGCCGTCGACTACGAACACGGCGAACAGGTTCGGCTGTGGTGGGATAAGTCGGACGAACTGCGAGTTAGTCAATGAAACACCTGCGCGCGATGTTCTTAGCGCCTTCCGTGTTTTTTACCGTAGTGCTGTTTCTGATACCGCTGACGATTATCGTGAGCTACAGTCTACGGACGCGCGGTGTATATGGCGGCGTCGTCGATCCCTGGACGATCGAGAACTACGCGCGGCTGTTCGATCCTTTGTACGGCATGATTATGGTGCGGTCGGTGTTCATGTCGCTGGCAGCCACAGCGCTGTGCCTGCTGGCCGGATTTCCGACCGCGCTGTTTATCGTCCGCAACGAAAAGCACAAGAGCCTGCTGCTGAATCTGATCATGCTGCCGTTCTGGACCAGCTTTCTGGTCCGCACCTACGCATGGATGTTCCTGTTGCGCGATACCGGTCTAATCAACAGCGCACTAATAGCAATGGGGATCATCAAGGAGCCTCTCCCCCTCTTGTACAACGAGACCGCGGTGATTGTCGGGCTCGTCTACGGATATCTGCCATTCGCCGTGCTGCCGATATTTAGCAACTTGGAACGCTTGGATAAGGCGCTTCTCGAAGCGGCGGCCGACTTAGGCGCCAAGCCCTGGGAGACGATGTTTCACGTCGTTCTGCCATTGTGCGCGCCAGGGTTGCGCGCGGCCGGCGTGCTGGTCTTTATTCCCTGCCTGGGCGCGTATCTTACACCGGATCTCTTGGGCGGCGGCAAGAGCATCATGATCGGAAACTTGATTCAGAATCAGTTCACAACGGCTCGCGACTGGCCATTCGGATCGGCAATCTCTCTGGCGCTGATGGCCGGAGTAATGGTTCTGTTAATCGTTCTGATCCGCCGCGATGGCGAGGAGGCGCTATGAGGCCGCTTACCTGGTTCGCGGTTGGTATCTACGCGTTCCTCCATGTGCCCTTGCTGATTCTGTGCGCGTTCAGCTTCAACTCATCTCGCTTCACGATTTGGGAAGAATTCTCGCTCGAGTGGTACCGGCAGATGTTCACCGATGCGCAGCTTGGAGAGGCGGCGCTTAACAGTCTGCTGATCGCGGCGGCTTCGACCGTGCTGGCTACGGTGATAGGCACGCTGTGCTCGTATGGACTGTGGAAGAAACAGGCCAAGTGGCTGAGCGGATCACTATATTTATCGCTCGTAACTCCCGAGATTATTTCCGGCATTTCTCTGCTGGCGTTTTTTCAATGGGCATTCCGGCATTGGCAGTTTCAGTTAGGCATGCACACGGTAATTCTTGCGCACGTCGCCTTCTCGATTTCGTATGTCGTACTTGTCGTGATGGCGCGGCTGCGTACCGCCGAACCGGCGCTGGAGGAAGCGGCGCTGGATCTAGGCGCCAATGAGTGGCAGGCGTTTTGGCTGGTCACCCTGCCGATGTTGCGGCCTGGAATCATGGCCGCGGCGCTGCTCGCCTTTACTGTGTCGTTCGACGACTATGTGATTACAAGCCTTGTCGCGGGCGTCGATTCCGAGACGCTGCCGATGGTTCTCTACGCCATGGCGCGGCGCGGTGCGAATCCGGTTGTCAGCGCGATCTCCGCTCTGATCTTTGTCGGCTTTGGCGCGCTGATTCTCATTTCGGAAAGGCTGCAGAAGACATGATCACGCGCCGCGCGGCATTGTCGATTGCGCTGGTCACCGGATGTTCCCGTTCCAACGCGAAGCGTCTGAACGTCTTCAATTGGTCTGCCTATGTCGCACCGGAGACCGTCCCGAATTTCGAGAAGCAGGCGGGCGCGAAGGTGCGCTATAGCATCTACGAGTCGAACGAAGAGATGCTGGCGCGAGTGTTCTCGGGTAACTCGGGTTGGGACGTGGTTTTCCCGACTCACTACATCGTTCCGCCGATGCGGGAGCAGCATCTACTCGCGGACTTAGACCACACCCGCTTGCCCAATCTGAAAAATCTCGATGCGCTCTTCAGGTCCCCCGTTTCCGATCCATCGCTAAGTCACTCGATGCCGTACATGTGGAACGCCACCGGCATTCTCTACAACACCAATCACGGACCGGTGCCCGCGTCCTGGGCCGACCTATGGGCGCCACATTGGAAGGGCCACCTGACCATGCTCGACGATCCCGCCGAGGTGTTCGCCGCGGCGCTTCGAAAGCTAGGCCACTCGCTCAATTCCCGCAATCCCGCCGAACTCTTGGCGGCGCAAAAAGAAGCGATCGCGCAGAAACAGTTACTTCGCGCCTACTTGAATACCGAAGTGCGCGACCAAGCCGTCGCCGGCGATGTGTTGATCGCGCAGTTATGGTCGACAACGGCGCAGCAGGCAATCGACGCGGCCAAACACTTAGCGTTCGTCTATCCGAAGGAGGGCTTTCCGCTCAGCCTCGATTGCGCGGTGGTCCTTCGCGAGAGTCCGCGCCAGGAACTCGCGCACGAGTTTCTGAATTATCTTCTGGAAGCCGGCGTTAGCGCCCGCATTGCCGAGACGATGCGCACCGCCACCGCCAACGCCGCCGCGCGGCCGCTGTTGACGCAGGCGACGCAATCGAATACGACGCTCTACCCTTCGCCCGAGACTCTGGCTCGGGCCGAATGGTTTGCCACGATCACGCCGGACGCGCAGCGATTGCGCGATCGGCTCTGGACCGAAATCAAGTCCGCCTGACTTATTCCCGCAGAAACCGCGCCGATTCTTCGGGAGGCGTCGGGTTGATGAAAAAGCCCGTTCCCCACTCGAAACCCGCTACGCGCGTGAGTTTCGGAATAATCTCCACGTGCCAATGATAGTGCGCGGAAAAAGACTCCTGCGCCGGCGCGGTGTGAATGATCAAGTTGTACGCGGGATGTTCCAGAACCTTGTCCATCTTGCGGAGCACGGTCTTGAGCATCCACGCCAAGTTATACACTTCGCGCTCCTGAATCGCCTCAAAGTGCGATTCGTGCCTCTGCGGTACGATCCACGTCTCAAATGGAAAACGCGCCGCGAAAGGACACAACGTCAGGAACTCCTCGGTGCGAATGACGACACGTTCATCGTCGCGCGCTTCCTGCCGCAAGATGTCGCAGTAAACGCAGCGTTCCTTGAATTCGTAATACTTGCGCGCGCCGTCGAGTTCTTCCTGCACGCGCTTCGGCACAATCGGCAGCGCGATGATCTGCGAATGCGGATGTTCAAGCGACGCACCCGCGCCCTCGCCATGGTTCTTAAACAGCATCATGTACCGCAGCCGCCGGTCTTTCTTCAGATCGACAATACGGTCACGAAACGCCCAAATGACTTCGGCGACCTTCGCTTCATCCATCGTCGCCAGCGTCGCATCGTGTTCCGGCGATTCAATCACAACCTCGTGCGCGCCGATGCCGTTCATGCAGTCATACAGGCCCTCGCCTTGGCGGTCGAGATCGCCTTCCACGCGCAACGCCGGAAACTTGTTCGGCACGACGCGCGTGCTCCAACGCGCATCGCCTCGCAGCGATTCGTTCGAATACGCAAGCACTTCGGGCGGCGTCTTGTCTTCGTGGCCTGGGCAAAAAGGGCAAAAGCGGCCCTTTTCGATGCGCACGGTTTCGGCGGCGAAGTCGGAGGGCCTCCGCGCCCGGTCGGTCGAGATGATGACCCAGCGGCCGGTGATTGGGTCTTTGCGGAGCTCGGGCATGAACTCCCTATTATAGGATCTCGGGCCGCAGCAACGGATGGAAGACGTCGCGGTGATGCTCGATCGTCACGCCGTCGCCAACAACAACGGTGATGACGTCGAACCGGACGCTCATTTTCAGGGCCTCCGCGCGGCGCACCCAGTCGATCGAGCCGCGGCCGATGTTCCGTTCCTTTTCGTAACCCACCGCGCGAAGCGGATGGCTGATCTCGGCCGAACTGCGCGTCTTGACTTCCGCGACCACCAACGTGTTTCCCTCTTCAACCGCGACGATATCGATCTCGACGCGCCGCGCCGGATGGCGAAAGTTGCGGGCGACCACCCGCCAGCCGAGTTCGCGTTCCGCAAAGCGGTGGGCAAGGTCTTCGCCGCGCCGCGCGAGGATCATATGTTCTGGCTGCTTCCGGTGCCGGCGCGCGGCGTCGCGGAGGCTGTCGAGGGCCGAAAAGATTCGGTGGCGCAGAATTCTCCGCAGGCTCACAGTAAGCTAGTGGCTGCGACGCGACGATTTTCTCAAGAAAATGCGTGGCCCGAGTGAATCCGAGGCCCCGGCTCCTGCTGCGCAAGGATCCGGGCCTCGTGATCCAGCATCTCTTCCCAACGCGCGTCGGCGTGCGTGTCGATCTTCCGCGCGAGCCGAAGGAAGGTCGTGAAGTGTCCGAGTTCGCTCGAGTGCAGCCGCGCATAGAACCCCGCCAACTCCGCATCTGTGTCCGAGGCCGCCGCCGCCAAACATGAGAACCGCTCGCAACTCCGCGCTTCAATCAACGCCGAGACCAGCAGCCGGTCAACCGCCTCCCTGGCGGTGCCTTTGCGCACCAATGAATGGAGTGCGGTAGCGTACGGGTTCCTATGCATGCGGTTGAGTTTGCCGCCGCGTCGAAGCAGAATCCGCGTCACCTGCGCCAGATGCACGGCTTCATCGCGCGCAACCCCTGTCATCGTTTCCACCCAGCCGGGGAACCAATTGCCCGGCCAGCGGGTTAGCAGTTCCAGCGCATTGGTGGCCGCTTTCTTTTCCAGAAGTGCGTGGTCCATCAACAGCGCGATCGGGTCGGCCAACGTCGCTCGCCCCCATTCTGGCGGCGTCTTCGATTTCAGCGGTAATTCGCTCATCGGGCGTAATCCTCTTCGTCGACAAGGCCCTCGAGTTGACGTCCTTGGGCGCGGGCGAGTTCTACTCTCATGGTAAATGCCACTCAATCGGCAAGCAGACGCATCAGTTTGTCATGCTCGGACGTGGAACTTTCGGCGGCTATTACATACGCCGCACTGCGGCTGTCTTGCTCTTCTGCATAGGCCACCAGCCCATTATATGCGGTCCAGTCAACAACCCGGCCGCCGATCACTGCGCCTTCACAACTTCCAAAAACGCCCGCGCCGCATGCGACAGCGCCCGTTTGCCCGGATAAACCAGATGAATCTTCCGATCCACCGACAACTCCTCGATCCGCACCTCATGCAGCAGCCCGCCCTCAACCTCCTGCTCCACGCAAAGCCGCGGAAGAAACGCCACCCCCTCGTTGCGCTGCACCATTCTGCGGATCGTTTCCACGGTCGGCATTTCGACATCCATATTGAGCGCCACGCGATGCCGCTGGAACTCCCGCAGCACGATCTCACGATACGGCGACAAAACATTATGCGCCACGAATGTTTCCATGCCGAGTTCGGTGATCGACACCGATTCGCGCCCCGCGAAGCGGTGCTCCGGGCTGACGACGAAGGCCAGGTGATCGGTGTAGATCACTTGGCCGAGCAACCGCTCGTCCTGCGGATCGAAACTGATCACGCCAAGCTCCAGTTCACCGTCGATCAACTGCTGCGGAATCTTGCTCGACAAGCTGCGGCGCACGCGCACCTTGACCTTCGGATACAGCCGCCGATAGTTGACGATGTGCTGCAACAGGTAGAGCGAGGTCGACTCGTTCGCGCCCACGCTCAGTACCCCCGAGGCGTTATCGCGCATCTCCGCCAGCGCGTTCGATAGCTCGGCGGCCAAGTTCTCGAACCGGCGCGAGAAGTCGAAAACGATCTTGCCGGCGTCGGTCAGCAGCAACTCTTTGCCGGAGCGATCGATCAGGCGCTCGCCGAGTTCCGTCTCCAGCCGCTGCACCGCGAGCGACACCGCCGGCTGCGTCCGCAACAGTTTTTCCGCCGCGCGCGAGAAGCTCTTCTCGGTCGCCACGCTTTGAAAGACCTTAAGGGTGTGCAATTCCATAAATTTCCCTTATGCTATTATTCCACGTTATCCGTTCGGCCAATCGAATAAATTTGCTAAATCAACGGTACGGCCCCATAATGGGTCCTACAAGCGGCCTACCAGCCGCTTCGACAACCGAATCGCAAAGGCAAACACCATGAGTCAGCGCGTATACATCTTCGATACCACATTGCGTGATGGCGAACAGTCTCCGGGCTGTTCGATGACCGTGCCCGAGAAACTGCGGGTCGGTGCCAAGCTCGTCGACTTGGGCGTCGACATCTTGGAAGCGGGGTTCCCGATCGCCTCGCACGGCGACTTCGAAGCCGTCCAAGCGGTCAGCAAGGAGTTCCCCTGGGTGCAGGTTGCCGCGCTGGCGCGGTGCACCAAGCTCGATATCGAACGAGCCGCCGAGGCGCTGCAACACGCCAAGCGCCCGCGCATTCACACCTTCATGGCGACAAGCGATATTCACTTGAAATATAAGTTCAAGAAGTCGCGTGAACAGGTGCTGGAAGATATCGTGAACTCCATCCGCTTGGCGCGGCAGTTATGCGACGACGTGGAATTTTCGGCGGAAGACGCCTCGCGTACCGACCCCGACTACTTGGAATTAGTCTCTCGCGAAGCCGTCGCTGCCGGTGCGCGCACGATTAACCTGCCCGACACGGTCGGTTACTCCGTTCCCGCCGAGTATGGCGCGCTGATCGGCCGCATCGTCAAAGCGTTGGGGGACACCGCCATCGTTTCGGTGCATTGCCATGACGACCTTGGCCTCGCCGTCGCCAACTCGCTTGCTGCCGTCGAAGCCGGCGCGCGACAGATCGAATGCACGATCAACGGCATCGGCGAACGCGCGGGCAATTGCTCGCTCGAAGAGATCGTGATGATCTTCAAGACGCGCCCGGATAAGATTCCGTACACAACCGGCATCCGCACCGAGCACCTCTATTCCGCCAGCCAAACGCTGACTTCTTGCATCACGTTCGGCCCCCAGCCCAACAAGGCGATCGTCGGCGAAAATGCGTTCGCACACGAGGCCGGCATTCATCAGGACGGTTATCTCAAGGAAAAATCGACCTACGAGATCATCGATCCGAAATCGGTCGGCGTTCCCGAAGGCCGTCTGGTTCTCGGCAAGCACTCCGGCCGCCACGCATTGAAACAGCGCTGTTCGGATCTCGGATTCGCCGATCTTTCGAAAGAAGAACTCGATCACGTCTATCAGGGTTTCACCGCGCTCGCCGATCGCGTAAAGGGCGTGCGCAACGACTCGATTGCCGATCTGTGCCGCGAAGCGACCGCGGCCCGTCAACCGGCTTAACTTACTCAAGGAATTCATGCAACTCAACGTACTTACTCTGCCTGGTGATGGCATCGGAACGGAAGTTACCCGCGAAGCCGTCAAGGTTCTTGAAAAAGTGGTCTCTAAGTTTGGCCACGGACTGAAGCTGTCGGAAGGGCTGCTCGGCGGTATCGCGATTCATAAGACCGGCGGACCGTTCCCGGATGAAACCGCGCGTTTGGCGCTGGACGCCGATGCGACCCTGATGGGCGCCGTCGGGCTGCCCGAGTTCGATAACGTGCCGCCGGAAAAGCGTCCGGAAAAAGGGTTGCTGGGTATTCGCAAAGTCCTCGGTGTATACGCCAATCTGCGGCCTGTCAAGGCCTATCCGGCCTTG
>VFZQ01000135.1 GCA_016871135.1 Acidobacteriota bacterium
CCCTCGGCGCGCTGCGCATGGCGTTGGCCAAACGCGGCGCGCCGGACGGACTGATTCATCACTCCGACCGCGGCGTGCAATACTGTGGTTCTCGCAAACCCCGAAGTTGCTGATAAAATGAGGTTTGCCTTTCTTCCTTCGATTCCCCTGCTGGCCTCCGTTGGTGGCGCTGGCGCCGGCTTTCTTGGCTTTCTTTCGCCAGCGAACGGCGCTTCAGCTTGAGATTCTGGCCCTCCGTCATCAACTCGGTGTTCTGCAGCGCTCGGTGAAGCGGCCGAAGCTGACGGCTGCGGATCGGTTGCTGTGGGCCTGGTTGGCGACTGTCGAGGGAAAATGATGGGCGTTGATTACAACAAAGGTCTAAACTGGGTGGGCGCTTCGGCGGCATTAACCCCGGCGGGAGAACTCCGTTGAGTAACGGCGGCAAGAAAACCGAAGGCGGCTTCTCGGCATCCTACGCGGACGCCGCCAACCTGCCGATATACCTCGCCCCGGGCACCGGCAAGGAAAAGAATACGGTCCGGACGCCGCTGATTCCGATCGGCTGCTGGAAGCTCGAAGACCGTCGATTCGTTTTCGATTCATCGTTCATCCTGCCCGAAGCAAAGCCGGAGTTCCAAGAGTTGGCGGTTCTTGTCAGCGCTCGTCCCGGCGCGCCGATGACGATTTTCGGCCACGCCGATCCGGTCGGCGACGACAACTACAACAAGGTTCTATCCGGCCGGCGCGCCCGTGCCGTCTACGCTGTCACCACTAGAAACACGGAGATCTGGGAGAAGCTTTACAGCAACTCCGACGGCACCAGCGACGACTGGAAGCTGAAACACCTGCAAATCATGCTCCTCGCGTTGGGCTTTGATCCGGGCAACACAGCAGGCAACGTGACGGCGCAGCACACCCAGGCGGTCAAGAATTTTCAGAAGTCCAAGTCGCTGAAGGACGACGGCGATCCAGGTCCGGATACACGCGGCGCTCTGTTTAAGGCCTACATGGATTTCCTTTGCCCGGTCACCCTCGCAAAGACCGATTTCCTTGGCAAGGGCGCCGACGCCGGTGGCAAGGCCGACTTCCAAGGCTGTTCGGAATTCAATCCGCAGATGATGTTCTCAAAGGCCGAGAACGACGCCTTCGCGGCCTCGGCTGACAAGACAAAACGCAACAGCGAAAACTCGGTCAACCGCCGCGTGATGGCGCTTCTGTTCCGGCCCGGAACCAAGATTGCTCTTGAGAAATGGCCGTGCCCGCGCACTTCGGAAGGGACGGCCGCGTGCACCACGAGACTTTTCCACGATCAAGCAAAGCGCCGGACCTTTCAAGAGAAGCGCCGCACGAACGCCGAACAACGCGATACCTTCGCATGCCGGTTCTACGATCGAATGACCGGCACCTCGCCATGCGAAGGACCGAGCATCCCGATCGACGACCGCAAGCTGCGCGTGTTCCTCCGGCTCGTATATCTCGACCCAGAAGGAAAAAAACAACCGTTTCCGAAGGACATGCCGGTCATCGTCGCCAATCCGGCAGGAGATCAGAACGAAAAGGTCATCAGCGACGGCCAGTTAATCTTCGACTTCGACCGCGCCAAGGGATTCTTCACGCTGGAGTTCAAACACCCCGACAACTATGTCGCCGTGGCGACGGCTAAGACCACAGGCGCCGAGAAGAATCGCTGGCTGGAAGCCGCCGATGTCGACGCCGCGGTAAAGGATTTCTACAACGTCTTCAAGTTACCGAAGGAGTGGACTCTAACAACTTCGAAGTGGAGCGACGCCGACACGCCGCTTTACAACAAGACCGAGTTTCGATTCGAGAAACTGACACCGCTAACCGCGGAAGTCGGCGTCGAAGGCTCGCCGGTCGAAATGGTGCTTGACCCGCACTGGCAGTTCGTCCGCTTGGAGTTTTTCGACCGCACTTTTGGTCACGCCTCGCACGGCGGTAAACGGATCTCAACGCCGCCGGTACTGCTCGAAGGATTCCGCGACGGCTCGGCAGCCCGCGGCGCCGTTCCTAATCCCGACACGCGTTCCAACTGGTCGATCGAACTGGCCGATCCGGCCAAACAGACACAGGCTCTGCCGTGGATCTTGCAGCGCAAGGCCGACAAGTCCGCCGATGAGCGGCCAACTGAAAAAGTTCTCCTGCAGTTCAAACAACCGGCCAATACATTTATCAAATCAACCGATGGGACCACGCGCGTATTGGAGGTAGTCGGTGACGCGGCAAAGCGAGGCCCGGGCCCGGATCGGATGAAGTTGTACGATCTACCGGAACTTTGGAAGTCGAACAAATACTTCACGCGCGGCGCGGCGACCGATAAGTTCTACGACAAGTTGAACGCCGCCGATGTGAAGACTTCAATGGACAAGACCAAGCCGCTGACGTTTTCACTCGATGACATCATCTTGGTCAACGCTACCGGTGCGCCGGACTCCGTTGGCGGCGACGACCTGCCGCTCATCTTTTTCCACCAATTCAAGAAACCTTCCAGCGGCAACGCCGACATCAAGGATCAGGGAGTATGGAAGCTCGGAACCGATACAACCAAGACGTTCTACCCGTATTCCAACGTCAAGATGCCGGTCAAGCACTACCTCACCGACTACGCCGATTGGACTCGGATCGTGATCGTCAATGGCAATATTTATGAAGGATTCGCGGACCGGACGCCCGACACGGGAGCGCACGACGTAGTCGGCGCGCGCGCGGCCACGATGTGGCTCGATGCGATCGCGGCGGGCAATACGCCGGGCAACACAATAGATCCCAGGCCGACAACGACGAACAAGCCGTTCTATTCGATTCAGCCTTACTGTTTTCAGGACATGCATCGCGTTCGCGGCCGGGACATGCCAGCCGGAACTTCCAACGAAAATACCACGAAGGTGCCGATATTCCCCGGCTGGTTTCTCGGACGTTATGACACGGTCTTGCTGCGGTGCTGCGACCTGGATGGGACCGACGAGCTCGCGTTCAACTTCAACTTCTTCCGGTTCTTCTTCGACTTCACCAATCCCCCCACGCAGAACGATGACGGCACGCCGTTCAACAACGGCAACTATAAGAAGCTCATGTTGGAAAACGTGCCGAAGCGGTGGAATGGCCCCGAAACCTTTACTACCTCTAGCGGCTCGGCGATCGTCACAAATACCGGCGACTTCACCTACGTCCCTCAAACGGCCGGAGCAATTCCGTTCAAGTGCAAACCGTTCATCTATTGCCAGGATCTGCCCCAACCGAGAGCGCACTTCCGGTTGAACATCGTCGTTCAGCCGCGCGCTGATCTGCACGGCGGGACCGGCATCGGCAACTTCAGCACCGGCAACGAAGCCGCCACCCCCAGCAACGGCTTCTTCACAGCCGCGCACGAGGTTGGTCACGGTTACGCGCTTCCGGACGAATACAACGAGCGTTGGAGTTCAGGCTCGTGCTCCTACGAGCACCCCGGGTTCGCCTGCAACATTCCCGGAGATCCGTACTCGGCGGTCCCCGGCGCGCTAATGATGGAAGGCGTCAACACTGTCGAGAACCGCTACTTTTGGCATTCGGCCGAATGGGTGAGAAGAATAATTAACAAACCGCTGCAGGTCGAGTCGGGAGCGTTTAAGTACTTGGTACCACCGCATCCGACGGCGGTCAACAACAGCCGCGGTTTCGTTTACTTCCCGCTCTTCATCGATTCGCGCCGGACGGGCGGAACCCGCGGCCTGTTTGACTCCTACCTCTATATTTTTGGCAAAGACTCTTACGCCAATCGCGTCAAGTCGGGTGTCGAGTACGACGGCATACTCTCAGTGGTCGTCAAGATCAGATACCAATTCCCCACCGCGGCGGCGCACACCGACATCTTCAATCCAATTCGCGACTTCCGAAACACGATTGACGCGAACATGAACCGGAAGTTTGTTTTTATCGGCGCGCTGACGCCCGCCAACTTTACGAACTGCCTGGTCCACTTCGCGCCTCGCACACTGGTCGAAGACTTGGTGATCGACGGCACGGCGGCGAACAACGGCTATCTCTCCGGTTTGGGATTCGGCACGGCCAATCCCGCCACTCAAGCCAAATACACGGCTTTCGTGAACGCCATTGAACCGGACCATCCTCGACACTTCATCATTCGAGTCGTGACCGCGCCGGCACCGACCGGCTGGCAGAACGCAACGACACTTCACCTGACGGCCGCGCAACTGCGAGCAGCCGACGCCTGGAAATGGTTCGCCGATATGGTGGCCATCGACTGCAGCGGGCTCGCCACACCGGCGACCGGCCTGACCAATGCACTGGTACAGAGCCGTATCGTCCGCAACGCAGTTCCGACGGCCGTGGTGCGCGCCAGTGCATAGACGAGTTTTCAATACGCTCGCGGTAGCCGCGCTCTGCGGCTGCCGGGCGGAGTCTCAAAACCCAAAGAAGAAGAAGGAGGCCAAACGTATGACCTCGCTAACCGCGCAGACCGCGGCCAAAACGATTCCCTCTACCGCAGCAGCACTACCGGCACTGGCGCCGGCAGCCGCGCCGCCGCCCGATGGCTATCTCCGGCCCTTCGCCAACGAACGTTTGAACTCGCGGCTTGGCAACCGGCTGCCATCCGGAGACTGGAAAGAAACGTGGTCGGTGTCGATCGACGCCGCTATGGCGCCCACGTACCTGCTCACCTCGGGCAATTCGGTGTTGGCCGTCGGCCGCACCGCCTGCCAAGCGATCGGCAACGGAAAAGTCATCGCGCATATCGTCAGCGCGGGTGAGGACGCCGAACTGCTTCCGACCTCGAGTGAGTTTCTTGCCTCCGATCGCTATAGTCGCGTCGGGTCGTTCTCGCTTTCGACGGGCGATCCAACCGGATATCTTTCGGCCAACGGAGGAGACGACACGATGCGCACTTTCGTGCACCGCCGCGGCGCGCACACGGTTGTTGCCAGCTTCGACGGCAGTTCCAGTCCGCACAAGGCCGTTAAGAAGCAGGTGGTGTATCTCCAGATCTTCAACGGAGACGCCGAGACCGCGGCCCGTGATGGCGAAATGCCTCGATTGGCTCTGGCGATGCACAACGACTTTATCGTTTTGGCGCGCGCGGGCGCGATCGAGTTTCTAGACCTGACGCTGCAAGCGCTACGACGAATCGACGGCGCCATGAAACCGCAAGGCCTCAGCGTCGATGAAAGCGGCCGCGTGTATCTGGTGTGCGAAGCCGGACAGAAACAGCAACTTTGGATCGTCGCTCCGAGCGGCGAATATCAAAGCGTGGCTATGCCGTCGGCTGTCTTTCATCGGCCTCCGGTTGTGGGATTCGACCATCGCGTCTACCTGCTGGCGTTGAACAAAATAGTGACGGTCGACGCATCCGGAAAGCCAGGTTGGGTTTATGACGCTCCCGCACGTGTCGCCGGTGCGACAGTCACCGCGGACGGGATGTTACTAGCAGGCGTGGGTGATTCGGTTGTGTCCCTCGACTCTACCGGCCGTGCCCGAACTCTCTGCAGGACACCAGGCGAGCAACTCATGGCCAGCCCCATCCTCAGCGCGGACAACAAGCTTCTCGTGCTGACCGACAGAAAGGTCCACTCGTTCAGCGCAGGCTGAGCCCGCCATCGACGGCCATGATCTGGCCGGTCACAAAGTTCGAAGCGCGCAAGAAGTAGACGACCGCGTCGGCGATTTCATCACCGGTTCCCACTCGCTGCGCGGGCGTTGCGTCGAGCATCGCCGCCATCGCATCGTTCCATTCGCCGAAGGGGATCACACCCGGCGCGACGGAATTCACCGTCGCCCACGGCGCGAAAGATTTCGCGAGCGCTTTGGTCATCATGATCACACCGGCCTTCGATGCGCAGTAATGCGAATGCTCCGCCCACGGGCGCAGACCGCCGAGTGAACTGATGTTGACGATGCGGCCTTCGCCTTGCCGCTCCATGCGGCGGCCCGCTTCCTTGCAGCAGAAGAATACGGCCTTCAGATTCACGCCGTGAATAAAATCCCAATCGGTTTCGGTGACTTCGAGAGGATTGAAGCGTGTGAAGCGCGCGGCGTTATTGACTAATCCGTCGATGCGGCCCAATCGCTCGTCGATATCGCGAAACATCGCCTCGATCTCCGCGACGCTTTCCAGATTCGCCCGAAACAACGGCGCGTTGCCGCACTCCTTCGACGTCGCTTCGGCTTCCGCCTGAGACGTCGAATAATGAATAACCACGCGAGCGCCCTCGCGATGAAGACGCAACGCGATCGCCCGGCCGATTCGCTTGGCCGCGCCGGTCACAAGGATAATTTTGCCTTCCAACTCAGCCATTCGTCTCTCCGTGCACTTCGACCTCTTCCATTTCGTTTGCCGGTAAATACGGGGGCTCAGGCAACTTTCCCGTCACGTTGGCCCACGTCCAGAATACCGCCGTCAGGCTGCTCAACACGCCGCTGACAGCGCCGATCGTGCGTGCGTCGGTATGATCGGACGCCAGTCCGGCGCCGGTCATCGACAGCATCATCACGCCCCACGTCAACGTTTCCAGTGTGGAGAACACGCGGCCCCGGAACTCGTCCGGAACGATGCGCAGGAGTTGGGTCATGTTCATCACCGAACTCACGGCGACCGATGCGCGGGACAGGGCGATCATCGCCAGCGACAACCAATATGGTGTCGCGAGCGCGAACGCAACGTAAGAAAGGCCGTGCACCGCGTAAGCGATCGCGATTGTCCTTTTGTATCCGGTGTAGCTAAGTCGCGGCATCAGGCGGTGTGCGAATATTGCGCCAACAACAAGCCCCGCGCCGGCCATGCCCCAAATTTCGCCGATGCCTTGCGGGCCGCGATGGAAAACGCGCTCGCCGAACAACGGGAAGAGGATCTGCGCCGCGCCGCCTCCGGAGGCCCATCCGACACTGACCGCGCACAAGCCGACCAACAGAGGCACCGAGCCGATGTAGCGCAAGCCTTCGCGGTAGTCGTGCCACGGCTTGACGACCTTCGTTTCATTGAGGGCATTGCGCTTGGCGGTGAACGCTCCGGCGGGGACGCGCAGTTTTGCGATGCACGCGGCCGAGAAGAAGAACGACAACGCGTTCAATAGAAAAGCTGCTTCGTAGCCGAAGGCCGCGGCGCTGGCACCGCCAAGGAAGGAGCCGAGCGCGGTCGTTGTCCACTGCGTCGTCTGTGTCATCGAGTTGGCGGTGTGCAGTTCGTCCTTAGTCGTAATCGACGGCAGGATCGCCGCGCGGCCGCTGGTGAAGAATGGCGATGCCGCCATGACCATCGCGCTGAGCAAGTAAATTAGCCAAGAACGCCCGGCCGGTATTCCGAGTACGAAAAGCGCGGCCAACACGCCGCGAACCAGATCGCTGGCGATCATGATCTGGCGGCGATCGAAGCGGTCGAGACTTACTCCGGCCAGCGGCCCGGCGAGCAACATCGGGATCGCGCGTGCGAGCATGACGCCGCTGACGGCGAGTCCGGAATTCGTCTGTTCCAGGATGAGGCTGAAGACGGCGATCGTGTTGAAGTGATCGCCGATTTCGCTGACCACTTGCCCCATCCACGTGTAGCGATAGTTGGCGTTGTTCTTCAGCAGTGTGCCGAAGCCGGCCATCAGGCGCGCTCCGACAAATAGACGCCAGTCATGATCAGACTGCCGCCGCCAACGAGCGACGCGGTGATCGGCTCGCCGAGCATCGGGATCGCCATCAGCGTGGCCACCAACGGTTGCAAATACGAGAACGCCGAGATGCGCGAGGCGGTGACGCGCTTTAGCGCAATGGCCCAACCGATGGAACACAAGACCGACGACACAACCGTCATGTATCCAAACGAAAGCCACGCGGTGGTGCTGACTTTGCCGAAGTCAAAACCCTTGGCGAAGTACAGGGTCACTGGCAATAACAGGATGCCGCCGGCGAGGAAGGAAACGGAGAGAACGGCCATCGCGCCGTGTTCGATGGCGAGTTCCTTGCCGTACACGGTGTAGTAGGAGAACGACGCGCCTGCGCCGAGGATCAGCAGGTCGCCGATCAGCGATGCCGACTGGGTACTTGGCGATGGTTTCTGCAAGATCAACACACCCACAACCGCGACACACAGCCCGAGAACACGCTTCCACGTGAACGACTCCTGACCGCGCAGCCATGCGAGAAACAGAACCATGAACGGCGTCATGCCGATCACGATGGCCGCGTGGCTCGCGCTGGTGATCGAGAGCCCGGCGAGAAAGCAGACTTGATTTACGCTAATGCCCAGGACGCCGAGCAAAGCCAAGCGCGGAATTTCATCGCGGCGAAGCGGCGGGCGGTCCTCGCCTTGCATCGATCGATACACCACGTACAGCAGCGCTCCGGCAAGCAACGACCGCATACCGGCCGCCAGCGGACTCGGCATTTCGTTGAGCGCGAACTTCGATATCACGAAGTTGCTGCCCCAAAACAGATAGACAACTGTGATGAGCAGATAGATTCGGAATCGACTCGCACCGTCGGTCAACGAATGGTCTCCTTGCGGACGGTGATGGAGTCGAGGAAGTCCATGTCGATGTCATAGCCGAAGCCGGGGCGATCGTTGGACTTGATCGTACCGTTCGGCGTCGCGACGATCTCTTCGGTCAGAAGTTCGCGTTTCCAGTAGCGCTTCGACGCGGACACATCGCCTGGGATCGTGAAGTTAGGCAGCGTGGCGAGCGCGACGTTATGCGCGCGGCCGATGCCCGATTCGAGCATGCCGCCGCACCACACCGGAATGCCGGCGGCCTGGCAGACATCGTGGACCTTCTTGGCTTCCGCGAAGCCACCGACGCGGCCGAGTTTGATGTTGATGATGCCGCAGGCGTGCATGCGGATCGCCTGTTCGGCGTGATGCGCGGAGCGTATGCACTCGTCCAAACAGATCGGCGTTTGCAGGTGTTTTTGCAACTCGGCGTGGTCGATGATGTCGTCGTGCGCGAGCGGCTGCTCGATCATCATCAGGTAGAATTCGTCGAGCGCTTTCAGACGGTCGATGTCGTTGAGCGTATAGGCGGAGTTGGCGTCGGCCATCAACTTGATGGACGGGAACCGTTTGCGCACTTCGCGGATGTCTTCGACGTCGCGGCCGGGCTTGATCTTCATCTTGATGCGCTGATAGCCGTCGGCGAGTTCCTTCTCGATGACGTTCAGCAGATCGTCGACGGTGTCCTGAATGCCGAGCGACACGCCGCTTGGGATTTCGGGCCGCGCCCCGCCGCCGATCAACTTCCACAGCGGTACACCGGCGCGTTTCGCTTCAAGATCCCATACGGCGACTTCCGCGCCGCCTCGGGCCATGCGGTGTCCGCGAATGTGCGCGACGCGGGCGGCGACATCAGCGGAGGTGGTGAACGGCGTCTTCAGAATGCGCGGCGCGACGTAGTCCTTGACGATGCTCCAGGCCGACTCGGTCCACTCTTCGTTGTAGAACGGATTCTCACCCGCGGTGACTTCGCCCCAGCCCGACACACCTTCGGAGACAACCTCGACCAGCACCATGTGGCGTTCGTAGGTGCGGCCGAAGCTGGTCTCGAAAAACTTGACGAGCGGCATGCCGATCTGGCGCAGACGAATTTCTTCGATTTGGAATGACATTCTATTTCTCCGTGAACAGGTAGGCGCTCTGCGTTTCGCCGCGCTCGAATCCGGTGGCGACCAGACCACGCCGCAGGTATTCGAGGAAACGCTCGCTGACCGAGGCTTGGATTTCCCGTTTGCCCGAGGACAGATCGTGAGGCACTTCGATGCGCTCAACCACGGGTTTTCGCTCGCCGCGCGGGCG
>VFZQ01000136.1 GCA_016871135.1 Acidobacteriota bacterium
GTGGCTGAAAGCAGCCCGCCTGAAAGGCGGGGGGATTAGACCCGGCGCTGCGATACTAAAACGTCAAACCAAGCGTACCGTTGTAAATGCCCTCGGCCGCTGACCAATTCACAACGTTCCACCAGGCGTCGATGTAGTCGGGCCGGCGGTTCTGGTAGTTGAGGTAGTAGGCATGCTCCCAAACGTCGAGGCCGAGGACCGGCTTCTTGCCTTCCATGATCGGGGAGTCTTGATTGGCCGAAGACGTGATCGCAACAGTTCCGTCGGCGTTCTTGACAAGCCAGGCCCAACCGGAGCCGAAGCGGCCTGTCGCGGCGGTCTTAAACTGCGCCTTGAAATTCGCGAAATCGCCGTAAGCGGCGTTGATGGCCGCGGCGAGATTGCCGATCGGTTCGCCACCGCCGCCCTGGCCGTTCGGCGCCATGATGACCCAGAACAACGAGTGGTTGGCATGGCCGCCGCCGTGATTGCGGATCGCGCCTTGCTTGCCGGCGGGCACGATCGCCATGTTGTCGGCGAGCAACTCGGCCAGCGGTTTGCCTTCGAGAGCGGCGTCGCCCGCGACGGCGTTATTCAGATTCGTCACATAGGTCTGATGATGTTTGGTGCGGTGAATGTCCATCGTCGCCGCGTCGATGTAGGGCGCAAGCGCGTCGTTGGCGTAGGCGAGTTCGGGAAGTGCAAAAGGCATGGTGAGGGGTCTCCTTGAAAGTTAGATGCGATTCAATTCGTATTGATGCGCAATTCGGAACATTGTGTCTTCGGCGAAGTGTTTGGTCAGGATCTGCATGCCGACCGGCAGACCATCTTTGGTCGCGCCGCACGGCACGCTCATGCACGGCACGCCGGAAAGCGAGCCGGTAATCGTGTAGATATCGCTCAAATACATCTGGAGCGGATCGTCGACTTTTTCGCCGAGTTTGAAGGCAGGGAAGGGCGAAACGGGCGCGATGATCGCGTCGACTTTTTCGAACGCCTGGGCGAAATCGCGAGTAATCAGCGACCGGACACGCTGCGCTTTGAGGTAATAGGCGTCGTAGTAGCCGTGACTCAGCACATATGCGCCCAGCATGATCCGCCGCTTCGCTTCGGCGCCAAAGCCTTCGCCGCGCGACTGGCGGTACATGTTGATTAACGAATCGCTGCGTTCGCTGCGGCGGGTGTAGCGGACGCCGTCGAACCGCGACAGATTCGCGCTCACTTCGGCCGTACAGATGATGTAGTAGGCTTCGATGGCGTAATCGGTGTGCGGCATCGAGATGTCGATCACTTCGACGCCTTGCTTGCGCAGTGTTTCGATGCCGTTGTGGATGTTGTCGCCGGTGTCGCTCGCCAAGCCGTTGAAGTACTCCTTCGGAATGCCGACCTTCAGGCCTTTCAGCGGCTGCTGCATCGAGGCGGCGTAGTCCTGCACGGGATGGGCGGCGCTTGTTGCATCTCGCGTGTCGCGCCCAGCGATGGCGCGAAGGAGCGTCGCGGCATCGCTGACATTACGCGCGAACGGGCCGATGTGATCGAGCGAACTGGCGAAGGCCACGAGGCCATAACGGGAGACGCGTCCGTACGTTGGAGTTACGCCGACGCAGCCGCAGAAACTGGCGGGTTGGCGAATCGATCCGCCTGTGTCGGAGCCGAGCGAGACGACCGCGGTGCCTTGCGCGACGACAGCGGCCGAACCGCCGCTGGATCCGCCCGGAACGCGATCAAGTGCGACTGGGTTACGCACGGGCCCGAACGCGGAGTTCTCGTTCGACGAGCCCATGGCGAACTCATCGCAATTCGTCTTGCCGATAATCACCCCGCCCGCGGTCTCCAGCCGTTCGACGGCAGTGGCGTTATATGGCGGCACATACGTCTCGAGAATTTTTGAGCCGCATGTCGTGCGGACGCCCTTCGTCACGATGACGTCCTTGACGCCAACGGGCACGCCTGCGAGCGCGCCGGGGTCTTCGCCTGCGGCCAGCTTCGCGTCGACGATGGCGGCCGACGCGAGTGCGCGATCATCGGAGAAGGTCAGATACGCGTTCGTCTTCGCGTTTTCGGCCTTCGCGAACGCAAGGGCTTCCTGCGTCAGTTCGACGGCGCTGAATCGTTTCTGCGCGAGGCCCTCGCGGATCTGTTGAATGGTAAGAGCGGCGATGTTCATGTTAGCGCTCGATGACTTTCGGCACTTTGAAATAGCCGCCGCCGCTTATTGGCGCGTTGGCCAGTGCGTCGGCGTTCGACAACGACGGCACGACTTCGTCGGCCCGCAGAGTGGCGGTTTCTTCGGCGTCGTAGAGCACCTGAGTCATCGGTTCGACGCCCGTGGTGTCGAGTTCGTTCAGTTTGTCCATGTGCGACAGAATGTCGCTCAAATCGTGCGCGTAGCGATGAACCTCGTCGTCGGTTAGCGTGAGATTGGCCAGGCCTGCGACGTAACGGACCTGCTCGTCGGTGAGCTTCAAGCGGAAATCCTCATTCGTTTTTTGTCTTCCTTCTCGCTCTTGGCGCGAGAGGCGATGTAGAGCAGCCGGAAGATGGGGTCGGAAATTCCATCGGCGTCTTCGCCGGCGGAATCGCCAGCGGAGTTGATCGCCGTGTGTGGTAGGCGGCGCGGCGCGCCAACGCGAAATTCGAGCGCTTCGATTACGCCCGGCCCGGCGATCTGTTTGATCTTGGCCAGAATCTGCGGCGCCAGCGTTGTGAGCTGATGCTGCCAGACCGCGTCCTCGACATCGACGACGAGTTTGGCGCCATAAAGCTCCAACGGCCCCGTGCGATTCGCCAGACGTTTGCCAACGGCCGAGGGCCACACAGCGACAGCCAACTCATCGGAGGAGTGCTTGGCCGCGCCGTCTTTAATTTTGGCGAGCAGTCTAGCGGTTCGTTGCATCGCAGCGGGAACTCTCGATTTTAGCACTGGCGGAACTGTAAGCCGGTTTCTGTGCCGCGATTGCGCGCGGCGGCAATCATTCCTCTGGGCCAGGCATCTCTACCTGGCTCTAGCAACCTACCCGGGCGTTTAACGGTACGGGCCGCACCTTCGCCCCTATTTGGTCTTGCTCCGCGTGGGGTTTGCCTTGCTGCCCGCGTTGCCGCCGGCACGGTGCGCTCTTACCGCACCTTTTCACCCTTACCGCGATTGCTCGCGGCGGTATATTCTCTGTGGCACTTTCCGTGAAACCCGATTTGATCGAGCCCCCCCGGCCGTTAGCCGGCACGTCGCCCTATGGAGACCGGACTTTCCTCCCGCTAGCCTCTTCGAGCGGCCAGCCAGCGATTGCCCGTTCCACCAGTGCAACATCCATTGTAGCCGCGTGATACGATCTGCGTGTGGCCGCCGCTTCCAAGACCGTTCGAGTCACCCACTGGGTGATGACAGTTGCCTTTCTCGCGATGCTGGTAACGGGAGTGGAGATTGTTATCTCCCACCCGCGATTTTATTGGGGCGAGGATGGCAACGTAAACATGCCCGCGCTGTTTCAGTTACCGACTCCCGCGTCGCGCGGGTCGGTGCCGACTGGTTACGGCTACGTGCTGCCGGATCAGAACGGATGGAGCCGCTATCTTCATTTTCAAGCCGGATGGGTGCTTGTCATAACCGGTCTGGTCTACGTGCTGCACGGCTGGCGCGCGGGACATTTTCGGCGGAACTTGTTTCCGGCAGAGGGCGAGCTTTCCGTTGGTGCGTTGATGGATGTACTGAAAAAGCACCTCCGATTCGAAAGACCAGCCGAAGGCGCGCCCTACAACATCCTGCAACGGCTTACCTACCTGATCGTTGTATTCGGACTCGTTCCGGCGATGGTTTGGACGGGGCTTGCGATGTCGCCAAGTTTCACTGCCGGCTTTCCATTTGTCGTCGATTGGGTAGGCGGGTTTGAGTCGGCGCGGACGATACATTTCTTTGTGACCGTCGCGCTCGCGTTGTTTCTCGTCGCTCACATCGCGATGATTATTCACGCGGGATTTAAGAGCCGGATGCGGGCGATGACGGTTGGCGTGAAGGAGACCGTATGAGCGATCAGTCCAGACGGAAGTTGATTACGACGGGCGTGGCCGTTGCCGCCGGAGCGGGCGTTGCGGCTGCCGCGTCTCAGTACGGTTTGATTCCGCCAGACAGCGGCGGCGTCTACGGTCCCGGCGAAACGCTCACCTACGCGGCGCAGCGCATCTTGCGAGGCCAGTCTCCCGCGCGCGAGTTTCCTCGCGAGAAGATCTCCAAAGCGCCGTATGCGAACGGCAAACCGCCGGCCGACAAGTTGTTCTTGAGCCACCAAGCGAACGGCTTCGTTGATTGGCGCTTGTCGGTCGATGGCATGGTCTCGCGGCCGTTGTCGCTCTCGATCGAAGAACTGAAGAAGATGCCGTCACGCAGCCAGATTACGCATCTGGCGTGTGAGGAAGGGTGGTCCTATGTCGCCGAGTGGGTCGGCGTACCGTTGGCGCACGTGCTGGAGTTGGCGGGGGCCGATCTGAAGGCGAAGTATGTGGTGTATTCTTCGCCGAAAATTCAGCGCGGGCGGTACGACAGTATGGACATGGCCGAGGCGTTGCATCATCAGACGGTGGTTGCGCACGGGATGAACGGTGGCGAGTTGCCCATCGGACACGGCGGTCCTCTGCGGATGCGCGTGCCGAGGCACTTGGGATACAAGAGCATCAAGTATTTGGCCACGATTACGATGACCGACAGTGTGGCCGGAATCGGCAAGGGGAAGGGGTCGTCGGCCGCTGATGCGGGCTATTCCTGGTACGCGGGGATTTAGTCGTGAAGTCCGTGCCATCGCGCCGAAACCTGATCACCTCCGGAGTGGCCGTCGCCGCAGGCGCGAGTGTTGCAGGGGCGGCGTCGCAATTCGGTCTGATTCCGCCCGACTGTGGTGGAATTTTCGGCCCAGGCGAAACACTGACCTCTGCGGCCCACCGATTATTGACGGGCGACTCGCTCGCTCGCGAGTTCCCACGCGAAAAGATCTCGCCGAAGCCGTTCGCAAAGGGAGAACCTCCGTCCGATGAACTGTTTCGCTCGCATCAGGCCAGTGGGTTTTCGGATTGGAAGCTGTCGGTCGACGGCATGGTTGCCCGGCCGGTTTCGTTATCGATAGCGGAGTTGAAGCGGTTGCCGGTGCGTCGTCAGATCACGCTGTTTGTGTGCGAAGAAGGGTGGTCGTACATCGCGGAGTGGATCGGCGTGGAGCTTGCCGATGTGTTGGAGTTGGCCGGAGCGGACTCGAAGGCGAAGTATGTGGTCTACGCGACTCCGAAACTACAGCGACCACGATATGACAGCGTCGATATGGCGGAAGCGTTGCATCCGCAGGCCTTCGTTACCTACGGTATGAACGCGGGCGAGTTGCCGATTGGGCACGGAGGCCCGCTGCGAATGCGCCTCCCGCGCCAACTCGGCTACAAGAATTTGAAGTATCTGACGGCGATTACGGTAACCGATGAGTTGTCGAAGTATGGGAAGGGAAGAGGCTCGTCGTCAGCGGACGGGAAATACTCCTGGTACGCGGGGATTTGACGCCCAATCCAGCTACCATGTATCCATGCGCTGGATAGTTTGTTTGTGTGGTCTTGCCGTGTTCGCCCAGGATCCGTTGCCCGAGGATCGCGGGGCGGCGGGGCTGTATTTGAAGTTGAAGAAATTGCAGACGACGGCGCGGGTCATGCACATCGTTGCGCACCCGGACGATGAGGACGCCGCCACTGTTACCTATTTGAGCCGCGGGCTCGGCGTGGAGATGACGATTCTGTCGTTGACGCGCGGGGAGAGTGGCGCGAATCTTGTCACCGGCGACTTCTTCGACCGGCTTGGCGTATTGCGCACCGTCGAATTTCAGAAAGCCGCGAGATACTACGATGCGCATCTGCTATTCACGCGTGCGGTCGACTATGGATATTCGAAGAATGTCGCCGAGACGTTCCGGCAGTGGGACCGGCGCGAGGTATTGAAAGACATGGTCCGAGCGATTCGATTCGCGCGGCCGCATGTGATTTTGTCAAGGTGGCAGGGCACGCCTCGCGATGGACACGGCAATCATGAAGCGGCTGGGATCTTGTCCCAAGAGGCGTTTGCGGCAGCAGCGGACGCGACGCAGTTTCCAGAGTTGAATCTGCCGGCGTGGCAGGCGTCGAAGCTGTATTCGAACAACCGCAACGCGCTGGACGATTGGACGGTGCGCGTGGAGCATGGCGTCGTCGATCCGCTACTTGGCCGCAGCTATTCGCAGTTCGGTCGGGAGGGCTACCGCATGCATCGTTCACAAGGCGCCGGTGCGGCGAGCGCGCGGCCGGGGCCGTCGTACTCCTACTACAAGCTGTTGGCGTCCAAGGTCGGCGACGCCGCGAAGGAGCAGAGCTTTTTCGAGCGGCTGGATGTTTTCGATAGGAACTTCGCCCCGGTGTTACAGGCGTTCGATATCGCCAAACCCGCGGCCGTTGTGCCGTTGTTGATGAAAGCGCAACGGAACGAGAAGGTTGATGACGCGTTGCGCATGGCGCTCGGCTTGCAGGTGGAAGCGCGTGTTGATGCGCGTGTAGCCGGTCCGGCGTCGCCGTTTCGTGCGGCGGAGACGTTCGCGCTCGCGGTTCCGGGACAGACGTTTACGGCGACGGTGAAGCTGCATGGCGGTGCCGCAACCGACATCGCGATCGCCGGGCCGCGCGGCACCACGGTGGTGTCGAGGGGCAACGGGCAGTTTGAGATTACGCTTCCGAAGGACGCGCCATTGTCGCGCGTGCCGTGGCGGCGAAACTCAATTCGGGACACGCTTTACGAAGTCGAGCGCGCGGTGCATCATCCGGTTGTTGCGCGTGTGACGCACGAATCGGGCGTTGTCACGGAGACGCCCTTGTTGGTGGCCGTGGTCGATACGCTCGGAGTGGAACGGTTGAAGCCGCTAGCGATTGCACCGCCGGTCTCGGTCAAATTCGCGACCGAAGCCGGCATTCTTCCGCTCGCCGCGTCGGCATATTCGCTGCGCTGCATTGTGCGATCGAATGTGGACGGCAAGGCGACAGGTGTGTTGAAACTGGCACTGCCCGAAGGCTGGAAGAGCGACCCGGCTTCACTGCCGTTTTCGTTTGAGAAGGCGCAAGAGGAGGCGACGCTTGCGTTCCGCGTGATCGCTCCGGCGGGCCGCGGTGCGGGTGAGGCGTCGATTCGCGCGGTGGCTCAATACGACGGTGTCGGTTATGAGGCGAGCTTCGACGAGATCGGCGAGTCGCTGCATGTGTCGGCGCCGGCTCGGCACACGGTGCGGTCGATCGACGTGCGTGTGGCCCGTGGCTTGCATGTTGGATACGTGATGGGCACTGGTGACGATGTTCCCGAAGGGCTGCGGCAGTTGGGCGTGCCGGTCGATCTGCTTGATCGCGATGCGTTGGCGTCGGCCGATCTAAGCAAGTACTCGACGATCCTGCTCGGCATTCGTGCGTACGCTGTGCGTAATGATGTGCGCACGTACAATGCGCGGCTGCTTGATTACGTTGCCAAGGGCGGTGTGCTTGTGGTGCAGTACAACACGCCGGAGTTCGATCGGAACTACGGGCCGTACCCGTATACGATGGGGCGAAATCCGGAAGAGGTGAGCGAAGAGGATTCGCCGGTGGAGATGCTGGATCGCAACGACCCTGTGTTTACGGCGCCGAATCGAATTACGAATGACGATTTTGGCGGATGGGTGGAGCAGCGCGGCTCGAAGTTTTTGACGACGTGGGATCCGCGCTACAAGGCTTTGCTGGAGACGCACGACACCGGACAGGCGCCGCAAAAGGGAGGGTGGTTGACGGCGAAACACGGTAAAGGATTGTATGTCTATTGTGCGTACGCGTGGTATCGCCAGTTGCCGTATGCGGTGCCGGGTGCGGCTCGGTTGTTCGCGAATTTGGTGAGTCTTGGAGCTGCGGAGAGTGCATGGCGCGCGCAATAATTCTGAGCTGCTTGTTGCTGGGCGGCTGCACGAAGTTTTATCGGTACGAGCGGCTGGAGCATCAGGACCTCGTTGTGCCGCCGCGATTGAAGAGCGCCGATATTTCGAAGCCTGTGACGGTGAAGTTGCGCGGCGTGCCATGCGAGATTTCCACGGCTTCGTTGCGTCTATCGAAGGGGCGGTTGACGTTGGAGCCCGTGGGGCAGGATCAACCCACCCGCGCGCCGCTGGCGGTGATCGAGGACTTCCACAAGTTTCGTGCGCGGTTGGATGATTGCGCGCCGGATGCGTTGCAGCGGGTCGTGACGAGCCTGCCGATGTCGACCTGGCTGGCGCACCAGTTTCTGTATGGCGGATCGCTCGATGTGCGCGCGCCGCTGCATTTCCTGTACGTCGGGCCCGGGCCTGGCAATACGGTGATTCAGTCGCGATATCGAGTGGGTGCGTCGATTGAGCGTATTTCGGGAGACGCGACACCGCTCGATGCATTCGCGCAGCGATTCAAAGTGTTTCGCTTACTGTATCTATCGCGCGGCGCGGACGCCAACCACGCGGAGATCCTGGTCGGCGCGTCTTCGCGGGAAGTGTTGTGGGGCGCGTCGGGATCGTGCGCCGTTGATGGAACGAATTTCGGTTGTTTCGTTTTACGGAAGGGCGCTGTGTTACGGCCCGAAGTGCCGCTTATGCTCGACGGCAAGCCGGTCTTCGCCCCACTACACGCAGCGGCGCGCGAGATTGCAAAAGCGAAAATCGTTTCCTTCAAACGCAACGGCGTGCCGGTGCGCGCGAGCGGGAAGGCTGCACTGGAGCAAATACTGTTGATGGGCGGCGAGGAGATCTGGACGGTTACGCCAAAGCCTCGCGGCAAAACTGCAGGCACTTCTTGATTTCGGAGATGGCGTCGGAGCCTTCGGGTGTGTTGTACTCGTACTCGACCGAGCCGTAGAACTTGTACTTGTTCTTCTTCATGGTCTGCAGGATTTGCTTGAGCGGCGTATCGCCCTTGCCCCATGGCATATTGGGTCCACCGCCGCCGGGGCCTTGCAAATTCGTCTCGCCGCCGGGGCCTTTGCGGTCCTTCAAGTGAAGGCTCGCGATGCGCGAGGCGTACTTCACCATGACCGGAACCGGGTCCTTGCCGGTGACGCCCATGAAGTGGCCAATGTCGAAATTCAACATCGTGTATTTGGATGAGCCGAGCGCTTCATCGAAGTGTGAATCACCGCCTTGCCCGTGTGTGTGGAACGCGATGGCGAGTTTGCGGCGCGAGGCGAAATCGGCGACCCGCTTGGTGAGCGCGGCATCGGTCGGCATCTCCATCGTAATGTGATTGGCGCCGAGCGTGGAGGCGACGTTCCAGATGTACTCGTACTCGTCGTCGGACATCGTCATTGTCGGCGGCAGCTTGAACGCGTAGATCTTGACGCCGGCCTCTTCGTACATTTTTCGCAGCGCTTTGTACTTGTCCATCGAGACCGATAGCCGCCACTTCTTCATTTCTTCGGCGGCCTGTTGCATCGCGGCGCGCTGTTCGGGCGTCATCTGGGGGCGGCCTCCGCCGGACTTCTGTTTCGGCGCGTTGGCGGGGCGCGGGCCGCCGGGTCCAAAGGCCATGCGGGTGGAATTGGAGGGCGCTCCGGCGAAGCCTTCAGCGTTGTTGCTCATAAGTTCAATACCGCTGAAGCCGCATTCGAGCGTGTGTTTCAACGTATCCTCGGCGCTTCCATTCAGCGAACGGAAGCTATAGGTGATGACGCCGATATTGACTCCGTGGATCGTAGAGTTCGGCTTGGCGAGAAGCGGCGC
>VFZQ01000137.1 GCA_016871135.1 Acidobacteriota bacterium
GCGTTCGCGCCCGGGCTAAGAAACACCAGCACCCGCGTCTTCGAGCGATCGATCACGCGGGCCTTGAAGCTCGCGAATGACGATGGATCGGCGCTGCCGGCGTCGACAGCGGTGGTCGTACACGCGCGCAGTTCGTTGTGGTCTGGATCGACGCCGTTCGGTCCAAAGTTGGCGTTGAGATCGATCAGGCCCGGTGCGACGATGTAGTCGCCGAGTTCGAGGACTTTTCGCGCCTGCACCGAAGGTATCGACGCCGCGATCTTGCGAATTCGCCCCTTCGAAATGCCGATGTCCATCCGGCCGTCGCGTTGATTTTTCGGATCGACGACGCGGCCGTTCTTCAGCAACACATCGAAAACCTCTTGCCCGGCGAGCGAGGTTGTGATCAAGGCTAGCGCGACTCCGAGCTTCATCGCGCCACCTTCCGCCATTCGGGAAACGCCCGTGCATCGCGATCGAACACCAACTCGCCGGCGCGCAGCGTGAGTACGGGTTCGATCTTGTTGGCGCCGATCTGTTTGTTATTCCAGGCGTCCTTGTAAGCGAAGATCCCATCGCGTAGCGCGAACACTGCGACATCGGCCACGCGGCCTTCGCCGAGCGTGCCGATGTCGGGGAACATCGCAATGGCCTTCGCCGGATTCACGGTCGACCGCAACACCGCGTCGTTCAGACTCATGCCGAGGCTCATCATTTTCGAGATGCAGTTTGGCATGTCGGATTCTGGGCCCATGATAGAAGACGAGTGGAGATCGGTCGAGATCGTGTCCGGGTAGAAGCCCTGCTCGATGGCCTTGGCGGCGACGGGCCACAGAAAGCTGCCGCCGCCGTGGCCGAGATCGAATCGCACACCGCGTTTGCGGGCGTCGAGTATGTAGGGCTGCAGCTTGCCGGTCATTCGATCGACAACCTCGAGCTGACGATCGTTGAACACGTGCGTGTGCATGTCGCCGGGCCGCATGCGTTGCAGGAGTTTCTCCTTGCTGGTGCGGCCGGTGCCGGTGAAAATTTTGTCGCCGACCATGACAGGCGTGTTCGAAATCTTGCCCGCGGCGATCGCGGCATCGAGCGCGGCCCAGCCGTAGCCGCCGAAGTGCGCGGTCTTAATGCCGACGATGTGCTGACGCCGCTCGGCGATCTTTGCGGCCGTCTTGGCTGGGTCCATGTCCTCGACATTGTCTTCGTAGGATTGGCCGGTCATACCGTGGCCGACGATGTTGATGAGCGCGAGCACGCGGGTTTTGGCGGGCTTGATGACCCGTTCGAGCATGTCGTCGAAGGTGCGCCAGCCCGAGCCGCCCGCGTCGACGATGGTGGTCGTCCCGGCGGGAAGTGCCGTGTCGTCTGGCCGGATGGAGCCGGAGTAGCCGAACACATGCGCGTGCAGATCGATGAGGCCGGGGGTGACGTAGAGGCCGGCGGCGTCGACAACAGTCTTCGCCTCCGAGGTCGCGATGTTGGCGGCGACGCGAGCGATCTTACCGTTAGCCACGGCCAAATCGCGAACGCCGTCGATGTGGTTGGCAGGATCGATAACACGGCCGCCTTTGATCAAGATTTCGTAACGCGGCTGCGCGGCAAGCGCCGCGGCCGCAATCAGCAGCGAAGCTACTTTCACGCGGACTCCTTCGCTCGGGTCCCTGTCCACGTCGCTTTGCCGTATTCGCCGAGTTCGACCTCTCCTGACATCGTGTCGCCGTTGAGCGTCCCCTTGAAGTGATACGGCAGCGGCTGCGGGCCTGCGGTGAGCGCGGAACGCAGGCTTACGGTTGCGCCGTCGACCTCGCCGCGCAAGGTGCCTTCATTGGCCCAGCCGATATGCGTGCCGGAAACTTTGTTGCGTTTGGACGCCAGGAATAGCTTATGTTTCGCGGTGCCGAGCTGGTACTGAATCTGCACGTCCCAACGGCCGGTGATGTCCGCGGCTGGCGCGGCCGGCGGGGACTTTGCAAGGCCCCTCGGCGCCGCGCGGAAGATCTCGGTGAGCCGCTCAGCAATCACCTTGTAGTCGTCCGGCCGTAGCGCCACCGGGCGGATGAGAAACGTATTGCCGTCACCCGAGGCGTGCGTCATGATGCGCGGCTTGCCGGTCGAAAGCAGTCGTCCGATCTGGCCGGCCGTGTATCCGATTTGGCTCGTGTCCCACGTTACCGAAAGTGTCGGAAACGGGCCGCCGCGCGCTGGGCCGTTGATCTTGGTCGTGACGCCGGCGATCTTTGCAATCCGATCGGCGATGTGGCGATACCATCCTTCCCATTCCTGAAACTCGGCCTGCAAGTTGCGGCGTTTGACGAACGACTCGACGGCCACCACCATGCCGACGATCTCCTCCTTGCTGACCTTCATCGCGCGCCCGAAGGCGTGATGCGGCGCCGAGTTTGCCCACGCGGCTTGCACGAGATCTTTACGGCCGATCAACAACCCGGCGGTGGACGGGCCGCGGATGATCTTGCCGCCGCTGTAGGCGACCAGCGTCGCTCCCCGCGCGATGTAAGGATTGGGAACGATCAGGTAGTCGGCGGCGGCGTCGACGAGAATCGGAATGCCCGCTTTTCGAGCGACCGGCGCAACCTGTTCAAGGCCGAAGCGGGCGCCGCCGAAATGTTCGCCGAGGATTTGGATCAATGCGGTGCGAGGGCCTATAGCCGATTCGAGTTGCGCGGCGTTTTCGACCTCGACAACTTCGATGCCCAACGTGCGCGTCGCCTGGTCGTAGACGTTGCGTGACTCCTTGGGGAAAATCACCTGATTCTTGAGGCCGCGTAGATCGGGGAGTTGCTGCATTTTCTCCGGATCGGCGCCAACGATGCAAGCGGCCGTGGCATGTGAGAGCGCGGCGGCGGCGCCGGCGGTGACGATGCCCGATTCGACCTGCAACAGTTCGGCGAGCCGCTCCGAAGCCTTCGCCATGAGCTCATCCATGTTGACGTGGAGCTGCGACGCTTGTTCGATCGCCGCGATCACTTCGGGCAACAGGCGCGAACCGCCGTTGATGGTCAGTGTCGCGGTGGCGTTGATGAAAGGCTCAACGCCGAGTTGAGTGTATACATCTGGAGTAACGGCCGCTTGCGCCGGCAGCGCGCCCAGCAGTGCGGCGGAGCGAAAGACCTCGCGGCGATTCGGGGAAGACATGTCGGATGGGACGAGTGTATCGGGAATCGCCGAACACGGCAAGCGTCCGCGTTTCCGCTACCCTCGCCAGCAGAGAGCGCAGAACTTCACCTGAATGCCGGTTTTCTTGGGGGCGATTGTGATCGTCTCAAACGTCTCGCTTAGTGTGTCGTATTGAGCCGTCATCCCGGCGATCTCTTCTTGAATCTGCTGCTCGAGTTGCGCTTTTTGCTCCTGAGCGGCGGCGAGATTCTCCGAGGCGCGGCCGACGTCTTGGCCCTCGCGCAGCACCTTGCCCGCGCCGCGTGCCGCGGTGCCGAGCCCGCTCACAGCCGACTTCGTCATGAAGCCGCGGCCCATGATGGCGCCCAATACGCTTGTCGCGATCGACAAGCCGGTTTGCACTTTCGATTGCGTCGCTTCTTGCTCCTGCTTGGCGACCATCTGTTCAGCCTTGCGAATGCGCTCATCGAGCACCGCTAGTTTGGGGCCGTACTTCTGTCGCAGCGCGGCGACGGCGGCGTCGCGGGCCTCGTGTGACGACGTGGTAAGTCGCACACGGAAGTCCTTCTCGCTCTCGTCGGGGCTCGATACTTCTTTCAGATTGGCGCTCTTCAGGAGCTCCAGTTTTTGCGTCGCGAAAAGCCAGTTGGTGAAGTCCTTGCTCCATGCCGCGTATGATTTGGCTTTGCCGGCGCTCGGGGGCAATTCGCCGAACGACGCCTCGCTGGATGGCTCATTTTCCAGTTCGGCGAGATCGAACTCGGCTTCCTCGGCTTGCTCCCAATTCACGTTGACGGGGCCATCCTCAATCAGTGTGCAGAACTTCACTTCGCGCGTAAAATCGACCTTCGTCTTTGCATCGGTGAAGCGGACTTGCGCGACGCCCATCAGCATCGGTTCGTAGCTGACGCCGCCCGTTGCGCGCACGGGCAGGAAGTGTTGCTCGATTTCCGGCGGCAGAACGGGGCGTGCCGAACCGGTGGGTTTTTTCGATACGGCCGAAACGGTTGCGGCCGCGGGTGGCGCGTCCTTTTTTCGCGCGTCCATCAGGATCTTAATTTGTGCCTTGGTAAGCGGGCCGCTCAAATACGACAGCGCCCACCGCGTTTCGAAGACTTCAAGCGCGCCCCGGTGCACGTTGCTCATCAGGAAGACGCGGCTCTTCAACGAGGAAAGCAGCTGGTCGAGCGCATCGCGGTTGGTCGATCCGCCCATCGCCGCGGCCGCCCCTTCCAGTCCTTCGATGAGCCGGGCTTTGTCGCGCTCGGTTTGGAGGCGCCCCACGAACCATGTGCCGCAATTGGACAGGCCTTTGTAATCGAGATCGACCGGATTTTGCGTCGCGAGGACGACGCCAATACCAAAGGCTCGCGCCTGCTTAAGCAGCGTCAGCAGCGGCTGCTTTGACGGCGGGTTGGAGACGGGCGGGAAGTAACCGAAGATTTCGTCCATGTAGACGAGGGCCCGGAGCGATGTGGTCCCTTGCTGCGTGCGCATCCACGACACGACTTGATTCAGTAGCAGCGCGACGAAGAACATGCGTTCCGCGTCGCTCAGGTGCGCGATGGAAAAGATGGCATGGCGCGGATGTCCCGTGGAGGTGTAGAGCAGCGAGCCGATGTCGAGCGGTTCGCCTTCGAGCCATGCTTCGAAGCCGGGCGAGGCGAGCAGGTTGTTGAGTGCGATGGCGAGTTCGAAACGCTCCTTCGATGGGAAGAACGCTTCGATTTCGAGCACTCCGATGCGAGTGACTGGCGGCTTCTGGATCTGGGCGATCAGTGTCGCGAGGTCGAGATCGTTGCCGTTCATCCAGGCGGTTTCGATGAGTTTGCTGATGAGGATGTGCTCGCGCGATTGAATAGGATCGGCGGCGATGTTCATCAATGCAAGCAGCGCCGTCGCGGTGGACTGAATGCGTTCGCGCATGGCTTCGCGATCTTCGCGGACAACTTCCGGCGGCGCCCCGAAGGAGCGAAGCACGGACACAGGCAGGCCGGCGTTGGAGCCCGGCGTGTAGATCGCGAAATCGGCGGAGTCGCGCAGGCGTTGAACGCGTGCGCCGTCCTGGCCCCAGCTTTCGAGGCCGGACTTCCACTTCGCGGCTGTTTCGGTTGCGAACTGTTCTTTCGTCAGTCCCTTATTGCGGGCCTCTTCCTCATTGACCCAGGGCAAGAATTCGCCAGCTTCAAGCGTAGGGAAGTTGAGCAGGAGATTGGAGAGATCACCCTTGGGGTCGATGATGAGCGCCGGGATACCGTCGATGGCGGCCTCTTCGAGAAGGCCGATGCACAGGCCGGTCTTGCCGCTGCCGGTCATGCCCACGCACACGGCGTGAGTGACGAGGTCTTTGGAATCGAGCATGAGCAAGCCGTCTTGCTTCTTGCCCATGTAGAACGCGCCGAGCTTTTCAAAATCCTGCATGAGGACTAGGATACAAAACGGAAGCGGCGGCTCTGAGGAGCCGCCGCTGAAGCTTCGTCAATTTGTGAGTTACGCGTGCGCTGGCGCCTTGTCGACGATCTTGAACTTCTGCTCGTCGAAGTAAAGCACCTTGCCCTGGCGATAGCTCTGCACGGCCATCGTAATGAGCACCTGCGCGCGGCCGGCCGTCTCGACATCGAGTGTCGGCTTCTGGCGCGAAACCATGCAATCGAGGAAGTTCGTCACATGCGTGCGCATGGTGTCGAGCTCCTTCACCGGGATCTTCACATCTTCCTGTCCGAACTTGTAGCCTTCGGCGATGTTCTTGCGCGAGCCCTGGCGGCCGACGACTTCCGGTTTCAGCGTGAGGTGCGGCGCGAAGCCTTCGAAGCGGCCGTGCTCGACCATGATAATCGTGCCTTCGTGCCCGCGGATGAGCCCGGGGATATGCTGCGAATTCGCCATCGACGAACTGAGCACAAGTGAGTGACCGGCGTTGTACTCGGCGATGAGATGGAACGTGTCGGGCACTTCGCGATCTTTGAACGAGTAGATGCCGCCGCCCGCCATGACCTTATGCGGGAACTGCGGCGTGCCCCAACAGATGTTCATCGGCGCGACGACGTGGAAGAAGAGATCGGTGGCGATGCCGCCGGAGTAGTCCCAGTATTTGCGGAAGCGGAAAAAGCGGTCGGCGTCGAAGTCGCGTTTGGTGGCGGGGCCGAGCCAGGTCTTCCAGTCGATGTAGTTTTCGCCCTTGCCGTTGGGACCGGCGTCCTTATCGATGGTGTAGTTCCACTCGCCTTCGATGGAGTTGCGGTGATAGGATCCCTGGCTCAGGAGCATCTTGCCGATGGCGCCATCGGCGATGTACTTCTTCGCCTGATGCCATTGATCGCCCGAGGTCGTCTGCGAGCCGACCTGAATGATGCGCTTGGTTTCCTTCACGGTGTCGATGAGCTGTTTCACTTCGTCGACGGTGTGGCACATCGGCTTTTCTAGGTAAACGTCCTTGCCGTTATCCATCGCTTCGAGAGCGACCTTGGCGTGCCAGTGATCGGGCGTGGCGACGATGACCGCGTCGATGTCCTTGTCTGTGACGACTTCGCGCCAGTCCAGCGTGCCCTTGGCCTTGTGGCGCTCCATGTTCGCGTTGACGCGCTTCTGGTAGGTGTCGCAAACCTTGACGATCTGGCACTTGTTGGTGTCCGCGCCGACCTTGGCGAAGACGTTGGCGACGTAGCTGCCGCGCCCACCGACGCCGACTACACCGACGTTGATTCTGTCGTTAGCGCCGAGCACGCGGCCCGACATCTTGGCGGCCGGCTTGGCGGCAAATGCGTTGGTGGCGGCGCCGACAGCGCCTGCGTTAAGTAGAAAATCTCTGCGTTCCATGCCGAAGCACTCCTTGGTGATGATGGGCGACGGGCCCGTTCTTCGTATTGTACAGGAGAGGACGGTTCAGATTCGCTCGAAAAACACGTCGGTGGCGAGGACGGCCATCGCCTGCAGGTCGTCGGGATCGGAGGTGGGTACGGTCCCTTCGGGTTCGGCGAATGCGACGACGAGCGCATCGACGGCCGATCCGCGGTGGGACAGTCGACGTAGAAGGGCTGCCCGCCGCGCGAGAGACTCAAGGACCGTATCGGCGATCTCGCAAAACTTGAGGAACCGGTTTTCGTTCACATTGCGTCCTGCGTGCCCCTGCAAGCATTCCACGAGAACCACCGCAGGCACAATCGGTGGCCATAGGCCCTGGTCCCGAAAGGCGACAATGAGGGCAGCCGCCCGGCGCGAACGCGCCGCCAATTGCCTGACCGCCCGAGAATCCAGGATCAACATAAAGGCTAGCCAGCTTTCCGATTGCCGCGGCCTGCGATTCGTTGCGCCAGGGCGACCGCGCGGGCGCGCTCTCGAGGCGTGGGAGGGTCGGCCTCCGCCGCAAGTTCGGCTACGTAGGCATACGCCCAGTATGCACACATGGGTTTCCACTCCAGGTTCGGGCGCGAACTCGGGTAGTGGCGCCGTCCGCGGCCAACTTCTGGACGCGCCATGATGCGGGGGCATAGCTCTACCCTTCGCGACTTGAACGAAGCCGCTAGCGCGGCGGCCGCTTCGCGTGTCATACTGCGGTCGTGACTATGGTGGATCGTCGTTTGCGGAGGCCGTTTTCGTCGGCTCAGTCTATCTCGCAAACGACTGATTCTAAAAGAAAAACGATACTAGCTCCATAAGCCACGCGCCCGCCTTCACCGCCAGCGGCTTCCTTCAAGTCTCGTTATCGAAAGTGCCCGGCGCCAAAGCGTCCGGCTCCGTCGCGAATTGTCCCGCCGGGCACTTCCGATCAACGCTAACGACTTATCATTCTCTATCGGCCTGATCGGTCCGGGTGCAGTCTATCATCATCAGCCGCTGAAGTAGCCGCCCCAGGTCACGCGCGTCCGGTGTTGGCCCCATCTGCGAAACCGAATCCGCATTTCGGAACCACGCTCCCAACTCTTGCCACGTCGTTGAAATTCGGCAGCGTCTGTCCAGTAGGGTTACAATCAACCCTACTGGCTGAAAGGACCGACCGCGGCTAGGCTAGGCAGGAGTGTCACTCAGAAATGACCGAAAAACATGCCCTCGTGCGGGCGAGCGCTGCTAAACGCCGGATGCAGATCGTGTCGGCCACTTTCTCAATCGCCGTGATGATCGCATCGTCGGCCAACAGCCTCGTCGCCGCAGAAATCAAGGTAGTGAGCGCCAACGTTTTCACCGGGGTTCTCGACCGCATTGCATTGGAATTTACCAGGACATCGGGGCATAAGGTCAGCATTGACTACTACACCGTCACGCAGGTCAAAACGCGGATTCAATCCGGCGAGTTCGCGGATGTGACAATACTGAGCCGCCCACAAATAGAGAGTCTGCTGGAGCAGAAAAAGGTCGCCGCGAACAGCGCCGTTGATTTCGCGCGTTCCGGTGTTGGAATGGCCGTGCGCACCGGAACCCCCAAGCCCCGCATCGACACCGTCGAGGCGCTGAAGCATACGCTATTAGCTGCCAAGTCGATCAGCCATCCCGATCCCGCGAGAGGCGGGCTCTCTGGAACTCACCTTAAGCGAGTGTTCGAGCGCCTCGGGATAACCGAAGAGATGCAGCGAAAAACGAAATTTCCTCCGCCGGGACAATTCACGCCAGCGCTCGTCGCAAGTGGCGAAGTCGAGATTGGCATGACACAGCCAATGGAATTCTACGCTGAGCCGCGCGTTCAGTTTGTCGGTTGGCTGCCCGAGGAACTGCAGAATTCGGTAGATTTCTCGTTTGCTGCCGCGATCCCGGTGGTCGCGAAGGAGTTTCAAGCCGCAGAGGCTTTCATTCGGTTTCTTGTTGGGCCTTCCGCTTCGGCCATGGTCAGGGCCAAGGGAATGAGACCAAGATGAGCAGGCCCCAACCGTCCAGCCATAACAGCGAATAATCGAAGCGGTTCGCCGTGTCAGAGCTTCTCCCCTTTCGCAACCTGTCCGCGCACAAGAAAAGTCTTAGCCAACGAGCCATGGCCACAAAGTTTGAACGTCCCGAAGTCCTTGTACCAGTCGCCTTCCGGAACTTCCGGCCGCGTTTCGGTCCACAGCCGCAGTTGATTCAAATCGGCGATGCTGATCGCTCGATCCCGCATGCGTTCGACCAGATGTTGCCTGACCGCTTCCGGGAAGTTGTCCCAGCGTTCGATCCTCGGCATCAACCACCAAAGACCAAGCGGCCCAGCTGATCTCCAAGGCGCTTGGTCTCTATCGGGTCTGTCTCGTTGCGGAAACGCTCGGCGAGATCGAAGAACTCCTGCTGCTTGCGCTTTTCGGCGTCGATGCCATTCTCGATTAGCTCGACGAGCATCCGAGCCGTGCTCAACCGCCGAGACTTGGCCATGCTCCGAACCTGCGTAGCGGTCTTCGCCGGCAGGCTCACGCTTTGTCGCACGGTCCTCGTTTCTACGCTCATATCACCATTATGCACCACTTTGGTGTATGACGCTTTGAGCGCCGTTCGACGATAGAGAATGAAAAACGCCATGGTGTTTAGTGATTACTCCGGTATCGCCGCCGATCCGTCAAATGACGGATGCGCCGTCAACCGGCCGGATCCTGATACCATAGCCACGGATTGTCGAGCGCCGCTGTGCCGCGCTGTTTACCGGCCGCCCTT
>VFZQ01000138.1 GCA_016871135.1 Acidobacteriota bacterium
ACAGACACTTACCCCCAACCTCACCTTCTCGCCAACTCGGACCAAGCGGTAACTCCTTTACCTTCAACTCCGCTCCCGCTCACTCCGCGCTAATTTGGACAGCCGTGGTCTATTATTGCTCCGCCGTTTATAGCTACCCATGAGGTCCCGCAACCGTCCGAACCCGAGCCCCAAAAACCCGTCGCCGAGCCGCCCAAGCCCGCTCCGGCGTCCGAACCCGTCCGCAAGCCGGTCCAGAGCGTCGAAAACACGCCCCACAAGGGCAGCGTACCTCGAAGAAAATGACCTTCGGGCGCTAAAATCGGTCGAAAACTTGGCGAGCCGGAGTTGCAGTTCCGGGCACGGCCCGTGAAGTGTGTCCTGAAATCCTTCAACAACGGCGCAGCCGTCGTCGAATTTACTTCGCCAGCGACACGGAAATAATTTCCTCATCGTTCCGGGTCACGATGTGTTTGTTGGCATAGGCCGGATGCGACCAGTGCACCGCGCCAAGCTCCCGGCGGTTCCGTGAGTCGGAGGTCGGTTTGATTAACTTCGCCCGGCTGATTTCCTTGTAGCCTTTGGGCGAGAGTTCGGCGATGATCAGATCCCCGCGGTCGTTGTTGATGAAATATCGCGAACCGTTCTTCACGACGAAACCGGAGGCCCAGCGCGCTTTTTCGCCGGTCACCTCCATCGTTTCCCACACGCGTTGGCCGGTTCGGAGGTCGAGGCAGCGGAACTGGCCGTAGCTGCAGATCCCATAGATGTAGCCGTTATCGATGACCGGTGTGTTGACGACCGCGTGCAGGCCGTCGGTGTTGATCTCGCTATCGCTCTTGCCGCGCCACAGAAGTTTTCCTGCCATGTCCAGCAACATCGAGCCGTTGTAAAAAGCGGAGAGCAGTAGATTGCGGCCGTCGCTGACCGGCGTGGCAAGGGCCATTCCGGCATTCAGCTTGAAGGGCTGTTCCCAGAGCACTCGGCCGGTGACTGGGTCGAGTGACGACACGGCCGATGCGTGCCAGATGATGAGTTGGCGGTCGAACAGGATCGGCGGGCTGTAGCCGGGTTCGGTGTCGGCGGCGAGTGACCGCCAGATCTCTTTGCCCGTCATCTTGTCGAAGGCGATGACCTTGGCGCCCGGTTGGCCGCCGGCGGTGACGATCAGGCGCGGGCCATCCACAATGGGTGCGCTCGCGATGCCCCAGACTGCCAAGACAGCGGCGTAGTCTTTCACATAATCCTTCTGCCAGATGACTTCGCCGGTGGCGGCCCGGAGGGCGAGCAGGACACCGCTGGCGCCTGCGACGTAGACGCGGTCGCCGTCAACGGTCGGTGTTGCTCGCGGGCCATAGGCGTAGCTGAGGCCGGAGTAGTTGGCTTCCCATTCGCGCGTCCAGATGATCTTGCCGGTTCGCTCGTCGAGGGCGATCGCTCGCTCGGTCCCGCGAGGGGCTTTGCCGGGCAGAAAATCGGTGACGAAAACGCGTCCGTTGGCGACGGAGGGGCCGGCGAAACCGGCTCTCACCGGGGTTCGCCAGCGCGCGCGAAGTTCCTTGTCTTGAAAATGCTCGACGATGCCGGTTTCTGTCCAGACTCCGCCTCGACCGGCGCCGCGGAATTCCGGCCAGTCGGCGGCGGGGGCGATCATCCAGCCGAAAAAGAGGAGTGTAAGGAACGGCATTCTTTGATCTTATTTCAGTTCGAAACGTGCGATGCGATCGTCGTTGCTGGCGACCCAAACCTGAGCGCCGACGCGCATCGCGGCGCTGACGGCCTGCATGGCCGCGGTTTGATCGGCGCCGCCGAGGCGTCTGAAGGCGAGCGTTTCCGGGTCGACCTCGAGGACTTCCCAGCCCGCGCCGTCCGGCTTCGGTCCGGCCGTGAGGAGCTTGCCGTAGCCGTCCCAGTGAATGTTGTCGGGGCGAATCGGTACGCGGACGGTACGTTTCGAAACGGGTGACGCATGGCGGTCGAATCGGACGATCTCCTGCGAGCCAAAGGCGGCGACATAAACGAAGCGCCCGTCCTTGGAGACGTCGATTCCGTTCGGAAACGAGAGTTCGGTGCCTGCTACCGGCGACAGTCGGCCGCCGGGCTTCCACTCAAAGATCATTCCGGTATTCCCAGTGGTGCGTTGGCCGCTAACCAGTGTGGCGGCGTCGCGCATTCGCGTGGTCACGAAGCCACCGGTGGGCAGTTGCGCGACGCTGTTGAAGTAGCTGTCTTGTTGCAGTGGGACACAGCCCCGCCAAGTGAGTCGCGGAGCTTTCTTGCGCAGGTCGAGATCGTAGATTTCGATGGCTTCGCGCTCGCCGTGGCTGGTCGTGTAGATACGGAATCGCCGGCGCGAAGTTTCGGCGATGCTGAGACCGTGCACATCGAATGCTTGAATGTTGAGCGGACCGGGGCAAGTTGGAAATGCCTTGGTGTCGGGCTGTTGGCGGAACGCCGCGGAGTGAATGAGTTCGGTGTGCGTGCCGGCGGCGGGATCGATCAGGCACATGTAGCCGGTTTTGGTGGAACGCACGCCATGACCGGAGGTCAGCAGGAGGCCAGTCGAACCGAGTCTTTCGATGTCTTCGGGCACGACCAGTCCGCAAATGTAGGTGAGGCCTTGCTCCGGCACGCAGGGCGGGGAAGCGGCTTGGAGAGAGAGAAGAAGTGCAGTTAGCAGCACGGGTTGGGACTTCATAATACCAGCGCGTCGGGTAGAATGGCAGGTATGAGCGCAATGCCAATTCCACGGCTGGATGCCGAGACGTACCTGGCGCTCGACCGCGAGGCCGAGTGGAAGAGCGAATTGCATGACGGCGAGATGTTTCCGATTGAAGCGGTGAGCCTACAGCATTCGCGAATTCTCGTCAATCTCGTCGGAACGTTGCGGCCCCACTTGAGAGCGAAGGGCTGCGAAGGGTTGCCGGGGCCCTTGCGCGTGCGTATTTCGGAGTTAAAGTTCGTCTATCCGGACTACTTTGTCGTTTGCGGCAAGGCTCAGTTGACGGACGAACTCGCTGATACAGTCACTAATCCTAAAGTCGTCATCGAGATTCTATCGCCTTCGACCGCTAACTATGATCAAGGCAAGAAGTTTCGATTTTACCAGCAGCTTTCGTCGCTGACCGAATACGTCTTAATTGCACAGGAAAAGGCGCGCGTTGACGTCTACACGAAGGAGAACGAAGAAGAGTGGCGGCTGCGGATCTACGAAGGCCCAGGCAAGTCCGCAAAGCTGGAATCCATCGGCGTTGAGTTGCCGGTTGCCGAACTCTTCGACGGCGTCGAATTCCCGGCCTAACCGAGAAACTTCTTTAGCCACGCCAGCACTTCCTGCATGTGATGGCGGTTGTTCTCCGGCTTCAAGATCCAGTGGCCTTCGTCGGGGAAAACGATCAGGCGCGCTGGGACGCCTTGGCGCTGTAGCAGTTTGAAGGTTGTAATGCTCTCGCCGACCGGTACGCGGAAGTCCAATTCGCCTTGCGTGATGAGCGACGGCGTTTGCCATTCGGCGGCGTAGCGGAACGGGCTTTGGTCCATCCACTGTCCCTTGCCGGTCTGCCATACCGGCCCGCCCATGCGGAGTTCGCGCGACAGGCCGCCGTCGTTGACGCCGTACTGCGACTCGTTGTTCACCGCACCGGCGTGGTTGACGATGCACTTGAACTGCTTGGTGTGCCCGTTCAACCAGTTCATCAAATAGCCGCCGTAACTTGCTCCCAAAGCACACTGTTTGTCGCCGTCGATCCACGCGTACAGCCTGCGCGCCTCATCGACCGCTTCGAGAATCTCGCGAGCCGGACCGCGCAGCACATCGCGTTCGATATCGTCGGCGAACTTCTCGCCGAACCCGGTCGAACCCGTATAGTTTGTTTCAATCATGGCGTAGCCTTGGCTAGTCAAGAGGTGGTTGTTCCAGCGGGTTGAAAACGAGTCGCCCGACATGGAATTGGGCCCGCCGTGCGGAAAGACGAGCAGCGGATATTTCTTCGACTTGTCGAGCGCGGGGGGAAGGAAGAGCACGCTGTGGATCCGCTTGCCGTTCTTCGCCGTGAACCAGAAATGCTCCGGTTTGGGCATATCGAGCGCGGCGAGTTTTTCGGCGTTGAAGTTCGAGATGAGTTTGTGTCCGGAAGGTGTGACCTCGGCGACTTCGCTCGGTTGCGTTGAAGCGCTGTACACGGCGATCACTCGCGAGCCCGCGAACTGCGGGCTGCCGTAGCCGCCTTCCTTCACCTCTTTGAAAAATGGCGTGACGGCGCCTCCAGCGGCGCTGACGCTGAAGAGTTTCGAGAAGCCGTCGTCTTCGGCGTCGAACAGGATCGACTGCGAATCGGGCGCGATAGAGTATCCGCCGACGCCGCGGTCAAAGTTGGCGGTGAGGATTTTTCCGTTTTCGAGCGAGGGCCAATCGATGCGGCCAAGACGGTTCAGGTAGAAGACTTGTTGGGCGTTCGAATTGCGTTGGCCGACGGCGTAGAGGGTTTTGCCGTCGGGCGAGAATTTCGGACGCGCGTACGACGCGCCCGTCGGGGAGATTCGTTCCGGCTCGCCGCCGCTTAGGTTGACGCGGAACAGATGGGATTCGGTCTCGGCCTTCATCATCTCGTGACGGTTCGTCACGGCGGTGAAAACGATCTGCTTACCGTCGGGCGACCAGATTGGCTGCAGAGTCGAGTCCGACGACAGGCCGCTGTTCAAGCCCGCGAATCCAGGGCTCTCGATGAGCTTCGCGCCTTGCAGAACGTCGCGCGGCTTTTCGTCGCCGGGCGCGCCGACGAAGATGCGCGGCTTGCCGTGATCGAGCCACGCGTTCCAGAAACGGATCGGCATTGCATCGTAGACGCGGGCCGTCGATTTGGTATTCGACGACGGCTTGACACTCGTTTCCCAGAGAAGGAGTTTGCCATCGGGGCTCCACTTGGGATTGGCCACGGCGGTCTTGGACGACGTTGCGCGTTGGGCCTCGCCGCCGCTGACGTTGAGGATGTAGATCTGGGCGACATCGTCGCCTTCGCGTTTGGCGACGAAGGCGAGCTTGGCGGAATCGGGCGACCACGCGGGACTGGATTCGGCGCTCTTCGAGTAAGTCAGGCGGCGCGGGGTGGAAGAGCCGTCGGTGGGCGCGATCCAGAGATCGGACGACTGCTGCGCCACGTCGTAAGCGGGCTCGGTGACTGAGAATACGACGAGTTTGCCGCCGGGCGAAACGGCGGGTTCGCCTGTGCGCTTCAACAGGAAAATGTCTTCGTGCGTGACGGGGCGCTTCTGCGCGGTTGCGGCGAACGCGGCCAGTGTGAGGAGTGCGAGGGTGCGCATGGGCTCATTGTGCCACGACTGTGAAGTAGTTCCGTACGGCTTCGATGCCTTTGTAGAAATTGGGCAGGTGGAATTTTTCGTTGGGCGCGTGCAGGTTGTCGTCGGGCAGACCGAAGCCCATCAACACGCTGGGAATGCCGAGGTGCTGGCGGAAGCGGCCAACAATCGGGATCGATCCACCCGAGCGCATGTAGACCGTTTTCGTTCCGAAGGTTTGTTGCAGCGCCTTGGCGGCCTTTTCGATGAGCGGGTGGCTGGTGTCGACGACGCTGGCCTCATCGGCCGCCATCAACTCGAAGCGGGAGGTCACTCCGGACGGCGTCGCTTCGGCGATGGCGGCGCGAAGGTTCTCGGCGACTGCCGCGGGGTCTTGGCCAGGCACGAGGCGGGTCGATATTTTCGCCGACGCCTTTGCGGGGATAACGGTCTTGGCGCCGGCGCCGGTGAAGCCGCCCACGATGCCGTGGACCTCAAACGTCGGGCGCGCCCAAGTGCGTTCGAGCACGCTGTAGCCGGCTTCACCCGTGAGCGCCGGTGAACCGACTTCGGTTTTGCGGTAGTGTTCGTCGTCGAACGGAAGCGAACGCCAGGCGGCGAGTTCGGCGAGCGTAGGTGGTTGAATGCCGTCGTAGAAGTGCGGGATGTTGACGACGCCGTCGTTGCCTTTTAGCGAGGCCAGGATTTGCGCGATGGCTTGCAGCGGATTCGGCGCGGCGCCGCCATAGACGCCGGAGTGGAGATCCTGCGCGGGGCCTTCGACATAGATCTCGCCGTAAACGATGCCTCGCAGTCCGGTGCACAGCGTTGGCAGGCCTTTGGCGAACATCTCGGTGTCGCAGATAAGGACCGCGTCGGCGCTGAGTTCGGCGGCGTTGGCGGGAAGGTACTCTTCGATGTGCGCTCCGTTGGATTCCTCTTCGCCTTCGATCAAGACCTTGATGTTGATGGGCAGATTGGGGTGCAGGCTGCGAACGGCTTCGAGCAGGATGAGCGTTTGGCCTTTGTCGTCACACGCTCCGCGCGCGAAGATGTCGTTGCCGATGATGGTTGGCTCGAACGGTGGCGTGCGCCATTCGCCGATGGGATCGGGTGGTTGGACGTCGTAGTGGCCGTAGAGAAGGAGCGTCGGTTTACCGGGCGCGTTGCAGTAGTCGGCGCGGACGATGGGGTTGCAATTTTCCTTTTCGACGAGGCGCGCGTTGGGAAGGTAGTCGCGAATCCAGGCGGCGGCGCGGAGGCAATCGGCCTTGTGCTCGGGCAGCGCGGAGATGGAGGGGATGCGGAGCAGGTCTTGGAGGGATTCAATGAGGGCCATTCGATTCACTCTATCCTGGAAGTTCATGTTTACCAACCGACTGGCGAAGGAACGTAGCCCCTATCTGCTGCAGCACGCGCACAATCCCGTGGACTGGTTTCCGTGGGGCGAAGAGGCGTTCGCCAAGGCTCGCGCCGAGGACAAACCGATCTTTCTGAGCATCGGCTACTCGACCTGTCACTGGTGTCATGTGATGGAGCGCGAGTCGTTTGAGAGCGAGGCTGTCGCCGAGGTTTTGAACCGCGACTTTGTGTCGATCAAGGTCGATCGCGAGGAGCGGCCGGATGTCGATCGGATCTACATGCTCTTCGTGCAGGCGTCGACGGGCGGTGGCGGCTGGCCGATGTCGGTGTGGCTGACGCCGGAGTTGAAACCGTTCTACGGCGGGACGTATTTCCCCCCCGACAATCGATACGGCCGGCCGGGGTTTCCTTCGGTGCTGCGGCAGTTGGCGGGGATCTATCAAAATGAACGCGGGCGCGTGGAGGAATCGGCACGCGAGGTGATCGGGCAGTTGACGGAGATGTCGGCGACGGCGGCGGGTTCGGTCGTGGACGCCGATGTGACGCATGCGTTGTATCAGCACTGCCGACGCACGTTCGACAAGCGGTATGGCGGCTTCGGAACCGCGCCGAAATTTCCGCGGCCCGTGCTGTTGAATTTTCTACTGCGGTACTGGAAGGTGGAGCAGGAAGACGACGCATTGGATATGGTCGTGAAGACGCTGCGGGCGATGGCGCGCGGCGGAATGAACGATCAGCTCGGAGGCGGCTTTCATCGCTATTCGGTCGATGCGCGGTGGTTCGTGCCCCACTTTGAAAAGATGCTCTACGATCAGGCGCAGTTGGCGGTGTCTTATCTCGAAGCGTTTCAGATTACCGGTGAGTCGGAGTTTGCAGCGGAAGCACGGCGAATTTTCGACTACGTGCTGCGCGACATGACGCACCGCGACGGGGGCTTCTTTTCGGCCGAAGATGCCGACTCGGTGATCGACGCCTCGAATCCAAAGGAGAAGGGCGAAGGCGCGTTCTATGTCTTCGACGCGCGCGAACTCGTCGCCGTGTTGGGGGCAGAGGAAGCCGCGCGATTTGGCCCGGCCTTTGGTTGCATGTCTAGCGGGAATGTGTCGCCGCACGAGGATCCGCACAGCGAGTTCACGGGTAAGAACATCCTCTTTCGCGCCTTGGAAACGGAAGAGCCGTTCACCGAGGCGCGTGCGAAATTGATGGCGCTGCGGAATATGCGTGTGCGGCCGCATCTGGACGATAAAGTGCTGACGGCGTGGAACGGGCTCATGATTTCGGCTTTCACCAAGGGTGCGCAGGTGCTGGGCGACGATCGGTACTTGAAGGCGGCGCAAAGGGCGGCGCGGTTTGTGCGTTCGGCGATGTGGTCGGCGGAACGGCGGGTGCTGCTAAGGCGCTGGCGCGCGAGCGATGCGGGGATCGACGGGTTTCTGGACGACTACGCGTTCTTCGCGCTTGGCCTGCTGGATCTCTATGAGACGTCGTTCGACGACGGCGATCTGGAATTCGCGGTGACGCTTGCGGAGCGAATGATCGAACTGTTCGGCGATCCGGCGGGTGGATTCTTTTCCACGGCTGAGGGCGATCCGTCGCTGGTGATGCGTTTGAAAGAAGACTATGACGGCGCGGAGCCGTCGGGCAATTCGATGGCGGCAACGTTGATGCTCCGGCTTGCGGCCATGACAGGCCGCGAGGAGTTTGGCGTGGCGGGGCGAGCGACGTTGGACGCGCTGGCTGAGCGATTGAACAAGCAGACGGCCGCGGTCCCGCAGTTGTTATGCGCTTGGATGATGGCGGCCGGCGCCGATCGTCAAGTGGAATTCGGCGGCGCCGATCCGGCGGAGCTGATCAAAGCCGTTCACGCGAAGTTCACGCCGTTCGTTGTGAAGCTGCGCGGTAAAGACGTCGACGGCCCGGCTGTCGCGCGTGTTTGTGAACATTTCGTATGCAAGCTTCCGGTGAGTGATCCCGCAACGTTGGCGGCACAAGTAGAATAGAAGATTCTCATGGAACCTAAATTCCGAATTGCAGCGATCACCGATGAATTTTCGCCCGCCGATCCGGCGCTGGCGATGGCCCAGATGGAGAGCATCGGCATGACCGGCGCCGAACTCCGCGTGCTTTGGGGCAAGAACATCATGGACCTTTCGCCGGATGAACTCGCCAAGGCCAAGGAGCTGGCGCAGCAACACAACATGGACGTCATCTCGATCGCGTCGCCGATTCTGAAGTGTGTGTTGCCGGGCGCGCCGGAAATTGACACGCGATTCCAGCAGGACATCTTTAATTCGAAACACACCTTCGAAGATCAGCCGCGGCTGCTGGAACGAGCCTTCTCGATCGCGAAACACTTCGACGCCAAGATCGTCCGGGTGTTCACCTACTGGCGCACCGTGCAGCCCGAGGCGTGTTTCACGGCGATCTGCCGCGCCTTGGCGGATATGGCCGATCAGGCGCGCGCCGAAGGATTGATCATTGGAGTCGAAAACGAACACGCCTGTAACATCGCCACTGCCGCCGATTCGGCGAGAGTGCTCAACGCCGTCCAGCATCCAAACTTGAAGTTGGTCTGGGATCCGGCGAACGCGCTGGTTTCCGGCGAGGATCCGTACCCTGGCGGCTACTCGTTGTTGCCGAAGGACCGGATCGCGCATGTACACGTCAAGGACTGCCATATGGACGGGCACAAGCCGATTTGGGGGCCGCTGGGAACGCGCTCAGTGGATTGGAAAGGACAGGTTGGCGCGCTATGGAACGACGGTTATCGCGGGTGGTTGAGCCTGGAGACGCACTGGGCGGGACCGGGCGGAAACAAGTTCGAGGGATCAACGATTTGCGGGTGGAACATGCGCGGTCTGGCTTCGATGTAAACTAGGCTTACTTTTCGGTGACGTTATGCCCTCGGCACGCGTCATACCTTTGATAAGGGAGTGTGAATGCACAAACGGAGAATCTGGATCACCGGCCTGCTGCTCGCCACGCTCCTTGGCGTCGCTTACGCGCAGAGGCGCGGCGGTTTCCGGGGCGGATTTCCATTCGTTGAC